>CAVJBM010000179.1:0-6936 GCA_963647775.1 Anaerovibrio sp. | reverse complement strand
GATGCGGTAGCCCCGGGCGGCGGCCACGGAGGCCAGGCCGATGCCGGTGTTGCCGCTGGTGGGCTCGATGATGACGGAGCCGGGCTTCAGCAGGCCCTTGGCCTCGGCGTCGTCGATCATGGCCTTGGCGATGCGGTCCTTCACGGAGCCGGCGGGGTTGAAGTACTCCAGCTTGGCCAGGATGCGGGCGTTCAGGCCCAGCTGCTTCTCCAGATGGGTGAACTCCAGCAGGGGAGTGCCGCCGATCAGCTGGTCGGCGGAGGTATAGATACGGGACATGGCGGGGTCCTCCTTTTCTTAACTACTACTTATCCGGTAGGTTGGTTCTTTTATAGCACTTTGCTGCGGCGCTGTCAAGGGCTTTTTTGCGGTTTCCGGGAAAAATTTTCAAAGGCCCGGCGGGGGACAATGCTTCCCGCCCGCAAAATAGGACTTGACTTAAAGTGCACTTTCAGTATTATGCTATAAATACAGCGACAAACGCAAGGAGGTATGTTTGTGAAGAAGATCCTGGTCATTTCCGCCAGCCTGCGGGCCAACAGCAATTCCGAGGCCCTGGCGGACGAATTACTCCGGGGCGCGGCGGAGGCCGGCCACCAGGCGGAAAAGGTGAGCCTGCGGGGGAAGGACATCCGCTTCTGTCTCGGCTGCCTGGCCTGCCAGGGGCTGGGGCGCTGCGTCATAGAGGACGACACCCACGCCATCGCCCAGAAGATGCACGACGCTGACGTCATCGCCTTCGCCACCCCCATCTACTACTATGAGATGGCGGGCCAGATGAAGACCCTGCTGGACCGGGCCAACTGGCTGTACAGCAGCGACTATCACTTCCGGGACATCTATCTGCTCACCGCCGCGGCGGAGGATGAACCCGAGACCCCGGAGGGGGCCGAGCACGGCCTGCAGGGCTGGATCGTCTGCTACGAGAAGGCCCGCCTGGCGGGCACGGCCTTTGCCGGCGGCGTCAACGGCCCCGGGGAGATCGCCGGCCACCCGGCGCTGAAGGCGGCCTATGAGCTGGGCCGGAACGCGTAAAAGGAGGTTTTATCATGGCAGTCAAGCAGACCGCCGGGCGGGACGCCCTGGGGGAGTTCGCCCCCAAGTTCGCCCAGCTGAATGACGACGTGCTCTTCGGTGAGGTCTGGTCCCGGGAGGGGCAGCTTCCCCTGAAGCTGCGCTCCGTTGTCACCGTCGCCGCCCTCATCGGCAAGGGCATTGTGGACAGCTCCCTCAAGTACCACCTGGAGAGCGCGCGGAAGAACGGCGTTACCGCCGCGGAGATGGCGGAGATCCTGACCCACGCGGCCTTCTACGCGGGCTGGCCCAACGCCTGGGCGGCCTTCCGCATGGCCAAGGAGGTCTATGCAGACGCGTGGGACGAGGGCCACGGCGGCCCCTTCGGCCAGGGGGAGCCCAATACCGCCTACGCCAAGTATTTTGTGGGCCGCAGCTGGCTGAAGCCCCTCACCGACCCCAAGGAGACCGTCTTTGTGGCCAACGTCACCTTCGAGCCCGGCTGCCGCAACAACTGGCACATCCACCACGCGGAGCAGGGCGGCGGGCAGCTGCTGCTGTGCGTGGACGGCGAGGGCTGGTATCAGGAGGAGGGCAGGCCCGCCCGCAGCCTGAAGCCCGGCGACGCGGTGACCATCCCCGCCAACGTGAAGCACTGGCACGGGGCCAAGGCCGACTGCTGGTTCAGCCACCTGGCGGTGGAGGTGCCCGGCACGGGCTGCGCCAACGAGTGGTGCGAGCCCGTCAGCGACGCCGACTACGCCGCCCTGGAGACCCTGTGATTTTGAAGGAGGAACGGAACATGAGCAAAGCATTGGTAGCCTATTTTTCCGCCACGGGCACCACGGCGGACACGGCGAAGGCCCTGGCCGGCGCCATCGGCGCGGACCTGTATGAGATCGCGCCCAAGGTGCCCTACACCGCCGCGGACCTGGACTGGATGGATAAGGGCAGCCGCAGCACCCTGGAGATGAAGGCCCCCTCCAGCCGCCCGGAGATCGCCGGCCGGGTGGAGAACATGGCCCAGTACGACCGGGTGTACGTGGGCTTCCCCATCTGGTGGTACGTGGCCCCCACCATCATCAACACCTTTTTGGAGAGCTATGACTTCACGGGCAAGACCGTGATCCCCTTCGCCACCTCCGGCGGCAGCGGCATGGGCAAGACCGTGGCCGCCCTGAAGGGCAGCTGCGCCGGGACCATCCTCCCCGGCGGGATGCTCAACGGCAGGCACTCTGCCGACGCCCTCCGCCGCTGGGCCGGGGAGCAGAAGTAAAAAAGGAGCGCCCCCTCGCGGAGCGGGCGCTCTTTTCTTATGTCATGGGCGGGGCGCCGCTGACGGGGATGGCCAGCCGCAGCTGGAAGAAGCCGCCCTCCGCGCGGAACTCGCACAGGCCGCCGTGCCGCCGGGCGATGGCCTCGATGCTGCGGCAGCCGTAGCCGTGGCCCGCCCGGTCGGAGACCGGGAGCCCGTTCTGCATAATGACCTCCCCGGCGTAGGGGTTGCGCACCTCGATGAGCAGCTTGTTCAGCCGCACGCCGCAGTAGAGGTCCACCGTCCGCTGCTCCGGCGGGAGGGCCGCCGCGGCCCGCAGGGCGTTCTCCAGGGAGTTGGACAGGACGGAGCACAGCTCCGTGTCGGAAATGGGCAGCTCCGGCGGCCGCCTGGCGTCCACCGTCAGGCGGATGCCCTGCTCCTCCGCCTTGCTGCAGAAGGAGGAGCACAGCAGATTCACCAGCCCGTTCTCGCAGAAGCGGCGGGGGGTGATGGCCTCGATATCGGCCTGGACCTTCTGGATATACTCCGCCGCCTCCTGGGGCCGGCCGGTGGACAGCAGCCCCTCGATCATGTTCAGGTGGTGGCGCATGTCGTGGCGATAGACCGTGGTCTGCCGCTCCGCCAGGCGGAGGGCGTCGATCTCCGCCTGGGACTGCTCCAGCTCCGACTCCAGCATGGAGCGCTGCATCTCCCCCTGGGCCCGGTCCTGGATCTGGGCGTGATAGGCGGTGAGGAAGGCCACATAGAAGATGATGAGGGCCGTGGGCAGGAACTCCGCCAGGGCATGGACGCCGGAGTACAGGATGTCGGAGTAGATGGTGGTGGCATAGTCGAAGATATAATAGGTGACGGGGAGACTGCCGAACAGGATGGGCGCCGTGGGGGAGCAGGTCATGGCGCTGTGGGCCGCCCCGGCGAAGTACCGCTTCAGCAGCAGATAGATGGGCACGATGGCCACGGTGTAGCTGATCTCTCCCGCCAGGGGGGAGCGGGTCACCGCCGCCACAAGCAGGTCCACGCACCGGGGCAGCTGGCAGCAGAGATAGGCGGTGCAGGTGGAGATGACCGACTTCCACACCGGCTTTTTCAGCACGAGGATCAGCGCCAGGGTCAGGGGCAGGTGGACGATGAGGGGGTAGAGCCGCTTCACCGTGTCCACCCCCAGGATGAGGGAGCAGATGGTCTGGATCAGGAGGAACACCGGGATGAGGGCGATGATGAACTGCGGCTGCCGCCGGGTCTGCCAGCCGCCGGAGATGGCGGCGGACAGGAACAGCCCGTAGATCAGCACCAGGCCGTAGTTGAATACGCTGAGCACGTCGAGAAAGGTCATCGCGCCGCCTCCTGTTCAAAGAGCAGGGCCATATAGTCCTTTTGCAGCTGGGGGTAGAGCAGGCGGGACACCGGCAGGCTCTGCCCCGAGAAGGTGCGCACCCCTCCGGGGGAGAGCTCCCCGATCTGCAGCATATTCACGATATAGGAGCGGTGGATGCGCATAAACTCCGGCCGGGCCAGCAGGGGCCCCTCGTAGTCCTTCAGGGAGCCCACCACCTCCCGCACCTGGCCGTCGGTGAGGTTGAAGTAGAGGTGCTTGCCGTTGACCTCCACATAGCTCAGCTGGGAGAAGGGCACCCGGATGAGGGTGGAGCCCGCCTTGAGGGTCAGGGCCTCCTCCGGCTTCTGCTCCCGCAGCCACAGCCGGTCCAGAATGGGGTAGAGCAGCTTGGCCGTGATGGGCTTCAGCAGGTATTCCAGGGCCCGTACCCCGTAGCTTTCGTAGGCGAAGCCGGGGGAGGAGGTGAGAAAGACGATGTCGGCGGCGGCGTCGAAGGTGCGGATCTCCCGGGCGGCCTCCATGCCGTCGGTGCCGGGCATCATCACGTCCAGCAGGTAGAGGGTGAAGCGCTCGTGCTGGGCGGCGTCCAGCAGCTCGCCGGCGCTGCGGAAGGCGTGGATGCGCACGGCGGCCCGCCGGTCCCCCTGCCAGGCGTGCAGCAGGGTCAGCAGTGACTCCAGCTCCTCCGCCTGATCGTCGCACACGGCGATATGCATATCCATCCCTCCCCGCTGTCTGTTTAAGACGATTCTACCACAAAATCCGCCGGCTGGGAAGCCGGACTTTTGCATTTCGGGGCGAAAAACATACATTTCAGGCGGCCAGTGGTCCAGGTGTTGGAGAATATGGTATAGTGTTCCCGCTAAAATGGATCATGGAGAGGAGATGAGCGCGATGTCGACCTGGCTCCCTTGGCTGATCGCCCTTGCCAGCACCGGCGTGTGCATCGCACTCTGGTTCTGGGAGGCCCGCAGGCTCCTGCGGGACCGGGCCAGCATGGTGGAGAGCGCCGAAGCCCAGCTGGCCGCCTGCTCCCGCCGGGCCGCCGCCGACCGGTTCGACCCCCAGCTGGCCGAGGTGCTCCGCCGCAGCGAGAGCATCTACCGCCAGGCGGTGGAGCATTACAACAGCACCCTGCACCGGCCGTGGATCTACCTGCCGGGGCGGCTGATGGGCTTCCAGTCCCGGCAGTGAAGTCCGGATCAACAAGAGAAGGAGAGGATCGTATGGGTTTGTTCAGCAACAACAAAAAGCTATGCCCCATCTGCGGCGGCCCCACGCCGCGGCTGCTGCCCACCAAGGTGGAGGACACCCCCATCTGCAAGGAGTGCGCCGCCCGCATCGACCTGCCTGACGGCGCCCTGAACGGGATGAGCCTGGAGGACTTCCGCCGGTACATCGACTTTTATGACGAGAATCAGGCCCTCCGGGCCAAATTCACCGAGACCTACCGCTATCACTTCGGCTTCTTCGGCGGCGACCTTGCGGTGGACGGCGCCCACCGGCTGTTCCGCCTGCGGAACACCGACGGGGCCATGGTGTTCGAGGCGGCGGCCCTGCGCTCCTTCCGCATCCTGGAGGACGGCCGGGCCCTGTTCGAGAGCGGGCCGGACGCCCTGCTGTGCCGCCACGGGGACGTGCCCGGGCGCATCAGGGCCCTGGAGCCCCAGATGGTGCGCTTCCGCCTGGACGTGCAGGAGTACGAGCGCATGGAGCACCGGGAGCGCCAGCGGGCCCGGGAGCGGGGCGGCGACCGGGAGGAGCCTGTGCTCCCGCCCCGGCCCACCTTCGACATCCCCGCCCTGGTGGGGGAGTTCCGGGTGGAGCTGACCTTCGACCACCCCCACTGGCACGACTTCGCCAAAAAGGTGAAGGCCCCCGCCTTCGACAAGGACGACCCCAGCGTGGAGGGCTATCTGGCCCGGTATGACGAGGCGGTGGAGCCCCTCCACGCCCTGGCCTCCGCCCTGATGGGCATCATGGCCCCCGGGGCCGGGGAGCGCTGGGACGGCGAGGCCCCCGCCCAGCCCCGGCAGGCCGCCCCCGCCGTGGACGTGGTGACGGAGCTGCAGCGGTACAAGGCCCTGCTGGACTCCGGCGTGCTCACGGAAGAGGAGTTTACCGCGAAAAAGCGTCAGCTATTGAACCTGTAAGCGAAAAAGGGAGGAACTGAACATGAAAAAGAAACTGCTGGCTCTGCTGCTGGCCCTGGCCATGGTGCTGGCCCTGGCCGCCTGCGGCGGAGACGTCCCCGACGAGCCTGACGACACCCCCGCCCCCACCCAGGGGCAGGAGAGCCAGGACCCCTCTGACGGCGGCGAAAGCTGGGCCATCTACTGGTATCTCTGCGGCAGCGACCTGGAGTCCGGCGGCGGCTTCGCCACCGGCGACCTGGGCGAGCTGATGGAGGTGACCCTGCCGGAGAACGTGAACGTGGTCATCGAGACCGGCGGCTCCACCGAGTGGCACAACGACTTTGTGGACGCCAGCAAGCTCCAGCGCTGGGTCTACGGCAGCGAGGGGCTGAAGCTGGTGGATGAGCAGCCCTCCGCCAACATGGGCGAGGCCCAGACCCTGGCGGACTTCCTGGCCTTCGCCAGCGAGCACTACCCCGCCGACCGCACCGCGGTGGTATTCTGGAACCACGGCGGCGGCTCCGTGTCCGGCGCGGCCTTTGACGAGCTGTATGATCTGGATTCCCTGACCCTGGACGAGATGTACGCGGCCTTCACCTCCGTGTGGGAGCCCTCCGCCGACCGGCAGCCCCTGGAGCTGATCGGCTTTGACACCTGCCTGATGGCCACCGTGGACGTGGCCAACGTGTTCTCCGGGCTGGCCCGCTACCTGGTGGCCTCCGAGGAGACCGAGCCCGCCAACGGCTGGTACTACTCCCAGTGGGTGGGCGCCCTGGCGGAAGACCCCGCCATGGACGGCGCGGAGCTGGGCCGGATCATCTGCGACGCCTACTACGCCGGCTGCGAGATGGTGGGCACCCAGGACGACACCACCCTCTCCCTCACGGACCTGAGCAAGGTGGGCGCTCTGCTGTCGGCCTATGAGACCTTCGGCAAGGAGGCCCTCACCGCCGCCTGCACCGACCCCGGCTTCTTCAGCCAGATGGCCCGCGCCGCCCTCCAGAGCGAGAACTACGGCGGCAACACCAGGGAGCAGGGCTACACCAACATGGTGGACCTGGGCCACCTGGCCCGCCAGAGCATCAGGATGCTGGGCTCCGCCCAGGGGGTCCTGGACGCGCTGGACGGCGTCCGCGCCGCCGCCGTGTGCCACGGCTGCCTGCTCCTGCGGA
>CAVJBM010000178.1:0-5360 GCA_963647775.1 Anaerovibrio sp. | reverse complement strand
ACAACCAGCTGACCATGGAGATCATGCAGAAGGTGGCCGCCCGCCACGGGCTGGTGTGCCTGCTGCACGAGAAGCCCTTCGCCGGCGTCAACGGCAGCGGCAAGCACAACAACTGGTCCATGGCCACCGATACCGGCGTCAACCTGCTCACCCCCGGCGACACCCCCTATGAGAACGCCCAGTTCCTGCTGTTCCTGTGCGCGGTGATCCAGGCCGTGGACGACTATCAGGACCTGCTGCGCCTGTCCGTGGCCACCGCCGGCAACGACCACCGCCTGGGCGCCAACGAGGCCCCTCCCGCCGTGGTGTCCATGTTCCTGGGGGATGAGCTGTCCGCCGTGCTGGACGCCATCGACCACGGCACCGCCTACAATCACGCGGAAAAGACCGAGATGAAGCTGGGCGTGCCCGCCCTGCCCCGCTTCCTGCGGGACACCACCGACCGCAACCGCACCTCCCCCTTCGCCTTCACCGGCAACAAGTTCGAGTTCCGGATGGTGGGCTCCTCCAACTCCATCGCCTGCGCCAACATCATGCTCAACGCCGCCGTGGCCGAGTCCCTGCGGCAGTACGCCGACAGGCTGGAGGGGGCCGAGGACTTCGACGAGGCCCTCCACGCCCTCATCCGCAAGACCGTGCGGGAGCACAAGCGCATCATCTTCAACGGCAACGGCTACGACGAGAGCTGGCTCAAGGAGGCCGCCCACCGGGGCCTGCTGGACCTGCGCACCACCCCCGACGCCCTGCCCTATCTGCTGAAGGACAAGAACGTGGACATGCTCACCCGCCACAAGGTGTACACCAAGGCGGAGCTGGAGTCCCGCTACGAGATCACCCTGGAGAACTACTGCAAGACCGTGACCATCGAGGCCAAGACCATGGTGGACATGACCCGGAAGGAGATCCTCCCCGCCGTCACCGGCTATGTGAAGGACCTGTCCGACACCCTGCTGGCCAAGGCCGCGGCGGTGCCCGGCCTGTCCGGGGCCTACGAGAAGGACCTTATCACCCGGCTGTCCGGCCTGACCGATGGCATTGCCGCCGCCGTGGACGGGCTGGACGCGTCCGTGGCCGCCCTGGCCGGGGAGAGCGGCGCCGCCGCCGAGGCAGACGCCATCCGGGACGTGATCCTGCCCCGGATGGACAGTCTGCGCACCCTGTGCGACGAGGCGGAGACCGTCACCGCAGCCAAGTACTGGCCCTTCCCCACCTACGGGGAGCTGCTGTTCGGCGTGCGCTGAGCACAGATAAAAAGCACCCCCTCCGCGCGGCGGAGGGGGTGCTTTTTTCATTCAGATTCAGCCGACGGAGCCGCTCTCCTCAATGGCGGAGATGAGGTCCACCCGGCGCTGATGGCGGCCGCCCTCAAAGTCGGTGTCCAGCCAGGTCTCCACGATCATGCGGGCCAGCTCGGTGCCCACCACCCGGGAGCCCAGGGCCAGCATATTGCTGTCGTTGTGCAGGCGGGACATCTTGGCGGAGTACGGCTCGGAGCACACCACGCAGCGGATGCCCTTCACCTTGTTGGCCGCCAGGGAGATGCCCACGCCGGTGCCGCAGAACAGCAGGCCCCGGTCACACTTGCCGTCGGCCACGGCGCTGGCGGCGGCAAAGCCGAACACGGGGTAGTCGCAGCTGTCGTCGGTGTCGGTGCCGAAGTCCACGTACTCCAGCCCCCGCTGGTCCAGCAGCTTTTTGATCTCTTCCTTCAGACCACGGCCGGCGTGGTCGCTTCCCAGTGCGATCATGTCCGCGCCCCCCTCACTTGGTGCCGAAGATACGGTCGCCGGCGTCGCCCAGGCCGGGGACGATGTAGCCGTTCTCGTTCAGGCGGTCGTCCAGGGCGCCGGCGTAGATGTCCACGTCGGGGAACCTCTCGCGGACGCAGCGGATGCCCTCGGGGGCGGCCACCAGCACCATCAGCTTGATGTGCCTGCAGCCCCGCTGCTGCATCTCGCCGATGGCCTCGCAGGCGGAGCCGCCGGTGGCCAGCATGGGGTCCACGATGAGCACGTCCCGCTCGGCCACGTCCTTGGGCATCTTGCAGAAGTAGGGGTGGGGCTCCAGGGTCTCCTCATCCCGGTACATGCCGATGTGGCCCACACGGGCGGCGGGGACCATCCGCAGCACGCCGTCCACCAGGCCCAGGCCCGCCCGCAGGATGGGCACCACCACGAACTTCCGCCCCGACAGGGTGGGGGCATCCATCTCGCAGATGGGGGTCTCGATGTGCTTGGTGGTCAGGGGGAGATCCCGGGTGGCCTCGTAGGTGATGAGCATCCCGATCTCGCTGACCAGCTCCCGGAAGTCCTTCACGCTGGTGTGCTTGTCCCGCAGGATGGTCAGCTTGTGGGCCACCAGCGGATGGTCCATGATATGGACCTTGTTGTCGTTCTCAAACATGGTTCCGTTCCCCTTTTTATCTAAAATTTTAACAGCTTACTTGTTCTGCTCCCGCTCCAGCCGCTCCCGCTCGGCCTGGCTGAGGCGGTGGTACTGGGGGGTCAGCGCCCCGGCGGACACCAGGCCCCCCGCCCGGGCCAGCTCCAGCGCCTCCCGGGCCACGCCGTATGCGGTCTGGTACGCCAGATGGGGCGGGGCCATGACAAAGTCCAGCCCGTTCTCCGCAAAGGCCCGGGCGCACAGGGCCGCGCCGTCCCCCACCAGCACGGGCCGGCTGCCCGCCGCCCGCAGCTCGGCCATCAGCTCGGCAAGGCCGATGGCCCGGTCGGGGGTCAGCCGGGTGAGCAAACCGCCCTCCGCGCGGAAGCGGGCGTTATACACCTGGTCCCGCCGGGCGTCCATGACGGCGCAGATCTCGCCGTCCATGTGGGCCACGTTCCAGGCCATGGACGCCAGGGTGGAGCAGGGGGCGCAGGGCTTGTCCCCCTTCCAGGCCAGGCCCTTGGCCGCCGCCACGCCGATGCGGATGCCGGTGAAGGACCCCGGCCCCGCCGCCACGGCGATGACATCCATCTCCTCCAGGGTCAGACCGGTGTTTTTCAGCAGGTCCGCCGCCATGGGCATCAGGGTGGCGGAGTGGGTCAGGCCGCTGTTCTGAAAGGACTGGGCCAGCAGCTTCTCGTCCTCGGCCACCGCCGCGGAGGCGGTCACCGCCGAGGTCTCCAGCGCCAGGATCTTCACAGGTCCACCCCCTCGATGTCGATGATGCGGTCGTTGTCGCCCCCGCCCCGGGTGATGGACACCCGGATGGCGTCCCCCTCGATGGCGTCGGCCACGTTCTCGCTCCACTCCACGGCGCACACGCCGTTCCGGGCCAGATAGTCCTCCCAGCCGATGTGGAACAACTCGTCGGCGCTGCCCAGGCGGTACATATCAAAGTGGAACAGGGGCAGGCGGCCCCCCTCGTACTCGTTGACGATGGTGAAGGTCGGGCTGGTCACCCGGTCCTCCACCCCCAGGGCCTCCGCCATGCCGGAGACGAAGGCGGTCTTCCCCGCCCCCAGGTCCCCGGTGAAGGCGACCACTTCCCCGCCCCGGAGCCTTTCCGCCAGCCGCGCGCCCACGGCGCGGGTCTCCTCCGGGCTGTGGGAGATCAATTTCATCTTCCCTCACCTCAACTTTTCAAATCAGTATAGCACAGTTCCCAACTTTGTGCTATACTAATTTGCGGCTTTGCGCGCAAAAGTATCTGACAAGTTTCACAAAGGAGGGCGGAGAACCGATGAATCCTCTGCGGGCGGTCCGGGAATTCTTCAAAAAGGGCGACGTGGTGCTGCTCTGTCTGTGCCTGCTGGCCAGCGGGGCGGGGCTGCTGCTCATCTACAGCGCCACCCGGTACGACGCCGCCCTCCACAGCTTCGCCCTGAAGCAGGCGGTATTCACCTGCATGGGCGTGGTGCTCTACTTCATCGTCACCTTCATCGACATCGAGTTTCTGATGGAGAAGTGGTGGTGGGTCATCCTGCTGCTGGGGCTGGCGGTGATCCTGCTCATCAAGCCCTTCGGCCGGGACGACGGCACCGGCAACCGCAGCTGGGTGTTCCTCCCCGGCCTGCCCTTCGGCTTCCAGCCCGGGGAGATCGCCAAGCTGGCCTACGTGGCGGTGTTCGCCTGGCTGCTGAACCGGGAGCGGAAAAAGGGCGTCAGCCGCTTCACCTCCATCCTCAAGTATCTGGCCCTGACGGGACTGATGGCCGGGCTGCTGGCGGTGCTCTCCGGCGACTTCGGCATGGTGCTGGTGTACCTGTTCCTGTTCATCATCATGGCCTGGGTGGGCGGAGTGAGCAAGTGGTGGTTCATCGGCGTGGGGGGCGGCGGGCTGGCCGTGGTGGCCGGGCTGTGGACCTTCGTCCTGCCCCACACCAGGTACTGGACGGACTACCGCATCATGCGCTTCCGGGTGGTGTTCGACCACGCGCTGGACCCCTCCGGCGTGGGCTGGCACCAGAGCCGCTCCCTCATCGCCATCGGCTCCGGCAAGCTGACGGGCATGGGCTACCTCCACGGGCGGCAGACCCAGTCGGCCTACTCCAGCAGTCTCCCCGCCCGGCACACGGACTTCATCTTCTCCGTCTGCGGGGAGGAGTTCGGGCTCATCGGCTGCGCGGTGCTGCTGCTGCTCCTGCTGGCCATCATCCTGCGGTGCGTGTGGGTGTCCCGCCGGGCCAAGAGCCACATGTCCTGCTTCATGGCCATGGGCTTTGCCGGGATGCTGATGGTGCAGGTGCTGCTGAACGTGGGCATGTGCCTGTACGTGACCCCCGTGGTGGGGCTGACGCTGCCCTTCATCAGCTACGGCGGGTCCTCCACCCTGACGCTGTTCATCGCCATGGGCATCGTCTCCGGCATCAAGATGCGGCCCCTGCCCAGCTGGCTGAAGGACCGCAGCGAGCTGTGACCTCCCTGTCCGATCTCCCCCGCCCGGGGCCATCCGGCCCCGGGCATTTTTTACATTTTGGCTTGTAATTTGGCCAGGCGCATAGTATACTGAATGTGCCACACAACTTCATACCCTCACACACAACGAGGTGTGCGTTTTTGCTTTCGGTAAAAATGCATGCTCTGTTTTCGCATACCTCTGTGTGTGTCGAAGTTGTGTGGCAGCAATTGGAGCTTGCGTTTTTCGGTGCGCAGCTTCATGCTGCGCACTTTTTTATTGTCCGAAAGACGAGAAAGACAAGGAGGAACCATGATGGAAGGTCAGGAGCTGCTGGACTACGTCAAGGAGGTAAAGGAACTGGAGACGGCAGTCTACGCCAACGAGCAGATGTGCCGTGAATTCCCGGGGAAAGCGAAACAGAAAGAACCGCATCGCCCGGTGCTGGCAGGGCTGGAGGACGAAACCAGACCGAGCAGATCAATACCCGCAGCGGCTTTGAGAAAGCGCGCCGAAGAGG
>CAVJBM010000177.1:2590-3327 GCA_963647775.1 Anaerovibrio sp. | reverse complement strand
CTGGGCTGCAACGTGCGCGTCGGCATGGAGGACGGCTACTACATCCGCCGGGGCGTGCTGGCGGAGAGCAACGCCCAGCTGGTGGAAAAGATCGTCCGCATCGCCAACGAGCTGGAGCGGCCCATCGCCACCCCCGCCCAGGCCCGCGAGATCCTGGGCCTTGGCGCGCCCCGCACGGAATTCTGAGCCGCCCCCCAGTCGAAAAGAGGTAATTCACAGTGAAAAATGTTTATGTTCTGGGCGCGTTCTCCACGCCCATCCGCAAATGGCCGGAAAAGTCCCACCGGGACCTGGTGCGGGAGGCCTATCTCGGCGTGCTGAAGGACGCCGGGCTGGACAACGGCGACGTGATCCAGTCCGTCTGGTCAGGCAACGCCATGCTCCCCAGCTGGGGGCAGAATATGATCCGCGGCCAGGTGTGCCTGACCCCACTCATCCGGGAGGGCCTGCTGCCGGAGCGGCTGCCCTTCTTCAACGTGGAGGGCGGCTGCGCCACGGCGTCCCTGGCCTTCCAGGGGGCGTGGCGGGACGTGGCCGCCGGGCACAGCCAGGTGTCCCTGGCTGTGGGCTTTGAAAAGGTGTTCATCCCCGACAACAAGGAGCTGACCTTTACCCAGTTCAACAGCGGCATCGACCAGATGAACCCCCAGGAGTGGCAGGACTGCTACAACGAGGTGGCCCGCATCACCAACACGAAGTTCGAGCTGAGCAACGACCGCACCATGTTTATGGACACC
>CAVJBM010000177.1:0-2580 GCA_963647775.1 Anaerovibrio sp. | reverse complement strand
GGACACCTACGGGATGCAGGCCCGCTACCACATGTGGAAGTACGGCACCACCCAGCGGCAGATCGCCATCGCCGCCGCCAAGAACCACTGCAACGGCAGCCTGAACCCCAACGCCCAGTACCGCTTTAAGATGACCCCGGAAGAGGTCCTGGCCGACCGGCCCGTGACCTGGCCCCTGACCCGGGCCATGTGCGCCCCGGTGGCGGACGGCGCTGCCGCCGCCCTGCTGTGCAGCGAGGAGTTCTACAACAATCTGCCCGCCGGACCGGTGAAGGACCGCTGCGTAAAGGTGGCGGCCTGCTGCCTCACCAGCGGCAAGTACCGCCGCCCCGACGAGCCCAGCCTCAGCCGGGTGGCCGCCGACCAGGCCTACGCCCGGGCCGGCATCAGGCCGGAGGACATCGACGTGGCCGAGATCCACGACGCCGTGGCCTTCGGCGAGATCTTCCAGGCGGAGATGCTCCGCTTCTGCCCGGAGGGACAGGGAGGCAGGCTGGTGGAGTCCGGCGAGACGGGCATCCACGGCCGCATCCCCATCAACACCTCCGGCGGGCTCATCGCCAAGGGCCACCCCATCGGCGCCACCGGCCTGTCCATGATCAGCGAGCTGACCACCCAGCTGCGGGGCGAGGCCGGGGAGCGGCAGGTCCGCGACCCCGAGTTCGCCATTCAGGAGAACGGCGGCGGCATCGTGGGCCTGGAGGAGGCCGCCTGCTCGGTGGTCATCCTCCAGCGGGTGTGACAGCGGCGCCTGCGCGGCGCTTTCAAAAAAGAGAGATCTGAAAAAACAGGGAGGTTTATTCTCATGGAAACGAAGAAAAGCTTTGCCCTCGGTTACAGCTATGTGGTACACTCCTTTATATCCTACATGTTCCTGGCGTTCGTGTTCGTCGTGTTCTCCAATACGGTCATTCCCGGCTTTGTGGCCAAGTACGGCTGGGACTCCAACCTGCTGGCTACCTTTAACTCCATCGGCGCTGTCATCGGCGCGGTGCTGAGCTTCTTCATCGGCCAGTGGGTGGATGTGAAGGGCCCCAAGCAGGTGCTGGTGCTGGGCTTCCTTGTGGGCGGCGTGAACATGGTCCTGTTCTCCCTGGCCTCCAGCCTGGCCATGTTCTGCGTTCACATGATCATCGCCCATGTCTGCGCGCAGGCGTACTGCCAGATGACCACCAATAACCTGATCGCCCGCTGGTTCGTGCGGAAGAAGGGCGCGGTGCTGGGCATCACCACCGCCGGCCTGCCCGCCGGCACCGCCGTGTTCATGCCGCTGTACACCGCCGTGGCCGCGGCCGCCGGCATGGGCTGGGGCATGCGCCTGTTCGACATCCTGCTGGTGGTGCTGGGCGTGGTCAGCATCTTCTGGGTGAAGAACGATCCCAAGGAGGCGGGCCTCACCCCCGACAACCTGCCCCTGCCGGAGAACGGCGGTATGCCCATGGGCAAGGTCTACACCTTCGGCCAGCTGCTGCGCAACAAGACCGTGTGGCTGCTCATCGTGGTGTTCGGCCTGATGTTCTGCACCACCATCTCCAGCGCGGCCCAGGTGGTGCCCTATTTCCTCCAGCATGGCTTTGAGCTGACCACCGCGGTGGCCATCGTCAGCGGCGGCGCCCTGGGCGGCATCATCGGCAGCGTGGTGTTCGGCTTCATCGACCAGAAGTGGGGCACCAAGGCCGCCACCCTGGTCTACTGCGTCGTGGCGGCGGTGTGCTACGCCGGGATGTTCCTCATCCCCAGCGGCAAGGTCCTCATCTTCGCGGCCTTCCTGGCCTTCGGCCTGAACGGCGCCCCCGGCAACCTGATGCCCTCCTACTTCATCACCCTCTTCGGGCCGGAGGGCTTCAACTCCGTCAGCAAGATCGTCACCCCCGTGGTGTGCCTGCTGCGGGCCCTGGGCTACGTGGTGGCCGCGGCCTTTGCCGCAGTGTTTGCCGGCGGCCTGGCCAAGGGCATCTATGCCGGCCTGGCCATCTTCATGGTCATCTGCTTTGTCCTGACCCTCCTGCTGAAGCGGGAGCGCATCACCATCGAATGATCATCCCACCGGACGACGGAAAGGAGTATCGTTATGAAACTGGAAAAACTCATCAAGGGTCCCTGCGACTCAATCGTTTTGGACAACGGCGTTGAGATCACCTACTTCGAACTGGGCCGGGAGCACGAGGAGGTCATGCTCTTCCCCGGCTTCTACTTCCACACCTTCTACAGCGTGGCGGAGGCGCTGGCCAAACGCTACCACGTCTACGGCGTCATCATGCGCTTCGGCGGCGTGGAGACCCAGGTGGTGAACGGCGAGAACCAGTGGCACCTCCAGTGGGGCGAGGACGTGTACAAGTTCTGCCAGGCCATGGGCCTGAAGAAGGTGCACTACTTCGGCAAGTGCCACGGCACCATGCCCGGCTGGTATCTGGCCAAGAACCACCCGGAGCTGCTGGACACCTTCTGCTCTTTTACCCTGGCGCCCCACATTTACGGCGCGGAGGACAATACCTGGATCACCGCCCTGCGGGCCGATCCCGCCCAGGCCCTGAGAAATTCTATCAAGAACCCCGCCAAGGTGCCCCTGAAGTTCCAGGA
>CAVJBM010000176.1:0-5256 GCA_963647775.1 Anaerovibrio sp. | reverse complement strand
ACGCATTGACCAGCGTCGTTACCGCGTCCGCTTCGTGCGGAGGTGGGAATCGGTTCGTACCACGTTCGGTCGTGCGCCTGGCGGGGTGCGATGTTTCGGCCCGGCGGCCTCCCTGTCATTCTGAGGTGCATCTGCATCCCCTTCTGTCATTCTGAGGTGCAAAGCACCGAAGAATCTTTTCCGAAAGATCCTTCGCTTCGCTCAGGATGACAAACAAGGGGGATGGCCCGAAACATCCACCGCACCAGGCGCATGGCCGGACGTCGCACGGGCCGATTCCCAGCACCGCACGAAGCGGACGCGGGGGGCGACGCTGGTCAATGCGTCCTTGTGCGCCGGAAATAGAAAGTCGCACCACAGGGCCAGCGGGGGGATACATAAGGGGGCCCACCCCCTTATGCGCACTCTTTGGTAACTTTCTCTTGCGAGAGAGAAAGTTACCCCAGCGGAGCGTCCCGCCCGCCGCAGCGGGCGGAATCCCCACAAACGGGCCGGGGAACCCGGCCCTTACAGGCAAACGGGAAACCCCAGCGGAGCGCCCGGGGCGCAAAAAAACAGAGCCGGTCAGCCGACCGACTCTGCTCTGCTCCTCTGCGCGTGTGTCCCGTTTTACCCCTCTCGGCCGGGGATCTTGCCGCTGCGGGCCTTCTCCAGGGTGTTGGCCAGAGTGGCCGCCTCCTGCAGCTCCAGCAGCTCGCCGATGAGCCGGTTGGACAGCAGGAAGCCCTCCGGCGTGAAGTGCCAGCGGGTGCCCGTCCGGGCGGCCCAGCCCTTCTGCTCGTACTCGCTGAGCCTGGCCGCGATGGGGTCGAAATTCATGAAATAGGTCCGGCGGTACTCCCACTCCTCGATGCCGTGGGTGGTGCGCAGGCGGAGCATCAGGTACTCGCTGCCCCGCTCGCTGTCCGCGATCTGGTCGGAGGTGTCCAGCAGCCTGTCCCCCTCCAGCACGCCGCGGATGTAGCCGTCCACGCTGCGGACGTAAGAATACCGCACGCCGCCGAAGTCCGAATGGGCGGCGGCCCCGATGCCCATATAGGGCTGGCCCATCCAGTATTTCAGGTTGTGCCGGGACTGGAAGCCCGGCTTGGAGAAGTTGGACACCTCGTACTGCACATAGCCCGCCTGGGCCAGGCGCTCCACCGTCCAAAGGTAGCGGGCGGCCTGCTCGTCGTCGTCGGGCAGGGCCTCCCCCGCCTGCACCCGGGCCCAGAGGGGGGTGCCCTCCTCCACCGTCAGGCCGTAGCAGGACAGGTGCTCCGGCTCCAGGGCGATGGCCTGCTCCACGGAGTTCTTCCAGCTGTCCTCCGTCTGGCCGGGCAGGCCGTAGATCAGGTCCAGGCTGAGGTTCTTGATGCGCGCCTTCCGGGCGGCGGCCACGGCGTCCGCCGTCTGCTGGAAGGTGTGGGGCCGGTGGACGGCGGCCAGCTCCCCGTCGCTGGCGGACTGCATCCCCAGGGACAGGCGGTTCACCCCCGCCCGCCGCAGGGCCTTGAGGGTCTTGAGGTCGGCGCTGTCGGGGTTGGCCTCCACGGTGATCTCCGCGTCAGGGGTGACGCGGAAATGCTTCCGCACGGCCTTGAGCACCTCGCACAGGCGCTTGGCCCCGTACCAGGTGGGGGTGCCGCCGCCGATGTACACGGTGTTCACCACGTTCTTTCTGGCGGGGCCGGCGCACTCCGCGATGTGGGCCAGCAGGGCCCGCTGGTAGTCGTCCATGCGGTCCTCCCGGCCAGCCAGGGAGTAGAAGTCGCAATAGTCGCACTTACTGCGGCAGAAGGGGATGTGCACGTAGAGCCCCAGGTTCTCGCCCATAAAAAGGGCCTCCTTACCTTATATAAAATATATCTAATTTGATTATTATACACCCTTTGCCGCCCAAATTCAATCCCGACCCGCCGGCGCGGAAGGATCTCCCAAATTCATTGACAAAAGCAGGGTGTCCGGTGTATTCTTAAGGTGTTCCAAATTCTGAAAAAGGGAGCGATCAGTATGAACGAGAGAAACAACGCCGGGCGGTCCCCGGTGCTTCAGATCGTGATCGCCGTCGTGGTCCTGGCGGCGGCGCTGGTGCTGCGGGAGATGGTGTCCCTCCCCGCCGGGCTGCCCGCCCGTCTGTGGAGGATCGGCATCAGCCTGGTGGTGCTCATCGCGGCGCTGGTGCTGGCCTCCGGCCTGTTCCGGCTGTTCTTCCGCCGCACGGCCCCCAAGAGCAAGCGGGGCAAGACCGCCTTCACCCTGGCGGACAGCACCGTGCGCTACCTGCTCATCATCATCGGTCTGCTGTGGGGCCTGGCCATCGTGGGGGTGGACGTGAAAGCCCTGCTGGCCGGAGCCGGGGTGCTGGCCCTCATCATCGGCTTCGGCGCGGAGAGCCTCATCGCCGACGTGGTCACCGGCGTGTTCATGCTCTTTGAGCATCAGTACGAGGTGGGCGACATCATCGTGGTGGGGGACTTCCGCGGCACCGTCACCCAGATCGGCATCCGCACCACCCAGGTCACCGACAGCGGCGGCAACGTGAAGATCATCAACAATTCCGACATCCGCAGCCTCATCAACCGCTCCAACGACCTGTCCTTTGCCGTGTGCGACATGGCCGTGCCCATCGACAGCAAGAGCGTGCTCAAGGCGGAGGAGGTCCTCAAGAACATCCTGCCCACCCTGAATGAGGAGCACCCCGACCTCTTCACCAAGGCCCCCACCTACTTAGGCGTCCAGTCCCTGGACCACGTGAACTGCGCCGCCACCCTGCGCGTCGCCGCCGAGACCCAGGAGGAGAACCTCTTCAAGGCCCAGCGGCTGCTGAACCGCACCCTGCTGCTGGCCTTTGAGGACGCGGGGCTCACCATCCCCGTAGGCGAGCTGAAGGTCTACCAGGGGTAAGCTTATGGACGACAGAGAGTTTTCCTCCCCCGGGCCGGAATTCTCCCCGCCGCCGGAGGAATTTTCCCGGCCGGGGCCGGAGTTCAGCGCGCCCGGGCCGGAGTTCAGCGGCTCCGACCCCACGCCTCCCCGGAAAAAGCGCCGCGTCCCCGCCCTGATGATGGCCGCCGCGGCGGTGGTGCTGCTGGGCTTCACCGTCCTCACGGGGCTGTGGGGCGGCGGTACGTCCCCCGCGCCCTCCCCCTCCGGCGGGGGCTCCTTCGTCCGGCCCTCCGGGCAGCCCAGCGAGCAGCCCTCCGCCCAGCCCTCCGCCGGCCCCGGCCAGCTGCCCACGGGGGACCTGACCGCCGACCATCTGGCCTATCTGGACGCCCTGGTATCCGCCCTGCGGGCCGGGGACGAGGCCCGCACCGAGACTCTGCTGGAGGAGCCCGACCTGGTGGCCCTCTGCGAGGGGGCCCTGGCCCCCTTTGCCGACGCGCTGAACGCCCAGGGGCTGGACGGCTCCGCCGTCTGCTCCGACGACGGGGACTCCGTCTACTTCTACGGCGTCTATGACGGCGCGGGGCTTCTCGTCCCCTCCGCCTGGAGCAGCGGGGACGGCTGGGTGCTGCGCTTCTCATGCACCGTGTCCAAGTCCGCCGCCGGGCGGGACGGGGAGAGCGCCGTCACCGGCGCCAGCGCCTGCCTGACGGAAAATCTGGCGGACATCCGCCAGGGCCTGCCCTATACCCAGACCGCCTATCTCCACCTGGTGCGGGAGTATGAGACCTCCACCAGCATCAGCACGGAGTTCTATCAGCTGCGCCTGTGTGCCGCCGAGCTGGACGGCGTCCGCGGCACGGCGGCCCTCTCCGGCATCCGGCACGACAGCCGCTGGGACTCCGCCTACCCCCAGACCGCCTACGACCGCACCATGGAGGGCGAGTGCTCCCTGGGCCTGTGGGGCTGGTCCGGCAGGCCAGACGGCTATGAGCTGTCCAGCTTCCTGGAGAACGGCACCGTCACCGCCCGGATGCAGGACGGCCGGGCGGAGGTGGTCATCCCCGTGACCGACGGCCTGGCCCAGATCGACGATTCCCTCTCCGTGAGCATCATCAACGGCACCTGCCAGCTGGACTGGAGCCCCGACGGCTCGGTCTACATCGGCCTGGGCTGGGGCGACGCGGAGGAGGGCGTGGACCCGCTCTACCACCTGTTCACCCTGCTGGCCCCCACCTTCGGCCTGTCGGGGTTCTGAGTTGAGGCCCTGTGTCCGCGCAACGTTAGGAAGCCGCCCGCACGACGACAAAGGAGGTCTGTTTTATGAAAAAGCGAACCGCCCGCATCCTGCCTGCCGCCCTGCTCCTGCTGCTCCTGTTCGGCTGCGCCGCCCCGGCGGCGGACACGGTCTATCACTTTCCCAACACGCCGGGCCAGGCTGTGCTCCAGGGCACGCTGATCTATGCCGACGGCGTCGGTACGGCACAGCAGATGGGCCTTCCGGAGGACGGCGGCAGCACCAGCGCCGTCACCGTCCCGGCTGGGGGCTCCGTCACCCTGTACTATAAACTGGTGGGGCTGGGCCGCTTCGCCGCTGTGGCCCCCATCCCGGTGTCCGCGGGGCCCCAGGAGCACAACGACTGCGACCGGGCGCTGGCCGGCCTGTGGCCCGGCCTGACCTTCGGCTCCGTGCCTTATGAGGACGGGCGCTATGCCTTTCTCACCGTCACCGACGGCAGCCGGGCTTACGACATCCGCTGGCTGGACGGCGTGAAGTTCGATGGCGGCCGCGTCATCTACACGGGCACCTCGGGCACCGTCCCCGCCGCCGTCACCCAGGAGGAGCTGGCCGAATACCTCGCCGCGCTGGACATCGCCGCCTTTTTTGAGCGTTGATGCTTGATTTTGCCCGCCCCGGCTCCGCCGGGGCGGGTTGCTTTTGTCCCCCTCTTGCAAAACGCCGCGGAGTCTGCTATACTGATTTATTATCCTACCAAAGAATTGAGGGAAATAAAATGGAACGCATTACCATCGCATCCGTGTTTGCCGACGCCGGAGAGCTGTCCGGTCAGGTGGTCACCGTCATGGGCTGGGCCCGCACCATCCGGGATATGAAGTCCTTCGGCTTCATCGAGCTCAACGACGGCTCCTGCTTCAAGAATCTCCAGGTCGTCATGGACGCCAACGTCCTGAACAACTACAAGGAGATCGCCGGCCAGAACGTGGGCGCGGCCCTCATCGTCACCGGCACCGTGGTCCTCACGCCGGAGGCCAAGCAGCCCCTGGAGATCAAGGCGGCCGAAATTCAGGTGGAGGGCGTCTCCGCCCCCGACTACCCCCTGCAGAAAAAGCGCCACAGCCCGGAATTCCTGCGCACCATCCAGCACC
>CAVJBM010000175.1:0-15952 GCA_963647775.1 Anaerovibrio sp. | reverse complement strand
TCCGCTGCCCCGCGCAGGTGAGGTACAGCCGCTCCTTGGCCCGGGTGAGGGCCACATAGCACAGCCGCCGCTCCTCCTCCATCTCCTCCGGGTCGCCGATGGTGCGCATCCCGGGGAAGATGCCCTCCTCCATGCCCACCACAAAGACCACCGGGAACTCCAGCCCCTTGGCGGCGTGCATGGTCATCATCACCACGGCGTCCTCGTTGGGGTCGTGATTGTCCAGGTCGGTGTACAGGGCGATCTCGTCCAGAAAGCCCGCCAGGGAGGGCTCGCCCTCCACATTTTCCAGATAGCCGTTGATGGAGGTGGCCAGCTCCTGCACGTTCTCCAGCCGGGTGCGGCTCTCGATGTCGTTCTTGGCCTGGAGCATGGCGGCGTAGCCCGTGCGGGCCACCGCCTCGGCGTAGAACTCCGGCAGGGTCATGGTCTGGCTCAGGCCGGTGAGGTCGCCGATGAGGGCGGTGAACTGCCCCAGCCGGGGGGCCGCCCGCTGGAGTTCCGGGTAGCCGGCGGCGTCTACCAGCACGGACCAGAGGGAGCGCCCCTCCTCCGCGGCGATGGCGGCGGCCTTGTCCATGGTGGCGTCCCCGATGCCCCGGGGCGGGTTGTTGACGATGCGGCGCAGGCGCAGGCCGTCGTCATGGTTGTGGATGACGCAGAGGTAGGCCAGCATGTCCTTGACCTCCGCCCGGTCGAAGAAGCGGGTGCCGCCGATGACCCGGTAGGGGATGCCGTTGCGCTTGAAGGCCTGCTCGATCTGGTTGGACTGGGCGTTCATGCGGTAGAGCACGGCGTGGTCGTTCCAGTGCCGGCCCTCCCGGTAGCCGGAGAGCACCTTGCCCGCCACGTACTGGGCCTCGTCGTTCTCGTTCATGGCGGTGTAGAGGGAGACCTTCTCCCCCTTGGCCCCGGCGGTCCACAGCTGCTTGCCCTTCCGTCCCTGATTGTGCCGGATGACGGCGTTGGCCGCCGCCAGGATGTTGGCGGTGGAGCGGTAGTTCTGCTCCAGCCGGATGGTGCGGCAGCCCTTGTACTGGTCCTCGAAGGAGAGGATGTTCTCGATGGTGGCGCCCCGGAAGCGGTAGATGGACTGGTCGTCGTCGCCCACCACGCAGATGTTCTCGTGCCCGCCGGCCAGCAGGGAAGACAGCAGGTACTGGAGGTTGTTGGTGTCCTGATACTCGTCGATGAGGACGTAGCGGAACTTCCGCTGGTAGTAGGCGCGCACCTCCTCGTCCTGCTGGAGCAGGCGGACGGTGTGGAGGATGATGTCGTCGAAATCCAGGGCCCCGGCATCCCACAGGCGGCGCTGATAGGCGGTGTACAGGGCCGCCATTTTCTGCATCCGGAAATCCCCGGCCGCCGCCGCGGCCTTCTCAAAGTCGGCGGCCAGCTGCAATTTATCCTTGGCCTGGGAGATCACCGCCAGCACCGACCGGGGCGGGAACTGCTTGTCGTCAAAGTTCAGCTCCTTCAGGCAGTCCTTCATCACCCGGATGGAGTCATCGGTGTCGTAGATGGTGAAGGAGGAGGGGAAGCCGATCTTCTCCCCGTCCCGGCGGAGGATGCGCACGCAGGCGGAGTGGAAGGTGGAGGCCCAGACGTCCCGGGCCTCGGGGCCCAGCATCCGCTCCAGCCGCTCCTTCAGTTCCCCCGCCGCCTTGTTGGTAAAGGTGATGGCGATGATGGACCAGGGCACGGCGGGGTCCACGGCGCACAGCCGGTCCGCCCGGAGCTTCAGCTCCTGCCGGGGCTGGGCCACGTAGTCCCGCAGGAGGTCCACGTCGGCGCTCTCCACCCAGTCGGGGATCTCCACGGTGTCGGACCCCCGGCCGTAGCGGATGAGGTTGGCGATGCGGCGGATGAGCACGGTGGTCTTGCCCGAGCCCGCCCCCGCCAGCAGCAGCAGGGGGCCCTCGGTGTCCAGCACGGCCTCCCGCTGCTCCGGGTTGAGGTCGGCATAGTTCAGGGCGATGGCCTGCCGCCGCAGGCGGCAGAACTCCTGCTCCTGTTCGTGTGTCAGCATAAGATCAGTCCTTTGCAGTCGATTGGCATAAGCATACCACGGTTCGACGGAAAAGTACAGGACCAACATTGACTTCCGCCCGCCCAGACGGTAGAATGAGGGACAGTAAACGGACAGGGAGGGGACGGACATGCGGAAACTGGCCTGGTTCTCCGGCGGCTTCGCCCTGGCCTGCCTGCTGTCCGCCTATGCCCTGGGCGGGCTGCTGCCCGCCCTCATCGCCGCCGGGCTGTGGGCCGGGGCCTTTGCCGCCCTGCTGCTCACCCGGCCCAGAGGGTTCGAGAGCCCGGACCTCTCCCTCCTGCCCGCGGGGCGGCGGGCGGCGTTCCAGATCGCCCGGCGGCTGGCGGCCCTCTGTCTCGGGGCGGCGCTGGCCTTCGGCTGGGCCGCAGGGTATGCCGCACTCTTCCGCGCCCCGGCGGAGGCCCTGGCGGGGACGGAGGGGACCATCACCGGCACCGTGGCCTCCTACCCCCGGGAGACCTCCATCGGCGGCCGCTCCCTCACCGTGAAGCTGGACGGCAGGCTCGCCGCGCCGGACGTGCTGCTGTACGCCGGGGCCGACTGGGCGGACCTCCGCCCCGGGGACCGGATCGCCTGCACCGCCCGGCTGAGGTCCTCCGATTTTCTCTACGGGGACGAGACTACCTATTACACCGCCAAGGGCATCTATCTGCTGGCCTACTGCAACGACCCGCCTCAGGCGGAGCGGGCGGAGGCCGTGCCCCTCCGGTACTGGCCCGCCCTGTGCGCCCACGCCCTGCGGGATGGCATCTCCGCCGCCTTCGGCCCGGAGGGCGCGCCCCTGGCCGCCGCCGTGACTCTGGGGGACAAATCCGCCATGAGCGAGAGCCTGCGCGCCGCCCTGAACCGCTCCGGGCTCATGCACGCGGCGGTGGTGTCCGGCATGCACATCTCCTTTCTGGCTGGGATGATCGTGTTCCTGTTCCGGGGCAGCCGCCGGGCAGCCCTCTGCGCCGTGCCCATCCTGCTGTTCTACGCCCTCATGGCCGGCGGCACCCCCTCCGCCCTCCGGGCGGTCATCATGCAGGCGGTGATCTTGGCCGGGCCCCTGCTGGACCGGGAGCCCGACCCGCCCACGGCCCTGGGCCTGGCCCTGCTGGTGCTGCTGCTCCAGAACCCCTTTGCCGCCGCCAGCGTCAGCTTACAGCTGTCCTTCGCCTCGGTGGCGGGCATCCAGCTGATCTCTGCCCGGATGCTCCAGGCCCTGGAGGGGCCGGTGAAGCGGAAGCTCCGGGGCGACGCCCTGCCCAGGCGGGCCCTGCGGGGCGCGTGGCGGCTGCTGGTGTCCAACCTGTCGGTGACGCTGGGAGCCATGGTGTTCACCGCGCCCCTCATCGCCCTGTACTTCGGCAAGCTGGTGCTGGTATCTCCGCTGACCAACCTGCTGTGCCTGTGGGCGGTGACCGTTCTGCTGATCCTCTCCCTGCTGGCGGGCACCCTGGGCATCTTCCTGCCGGGAGCGGCCGCCGTGCTGCGCCCAGTCCTCCTGCTGCCGGTGCGCTGGACGGCCGCCGTGACCGGGGCCCTCGCCCGGCTGCCCCTGGCCTGCCTGTCCAGCGAGGACCGGAACATCCGGATCTGGCTGGCGGCGGCCTATGTGCTGGCCCTGTCCGTCGCCCTGGCCCGGCGGAGGCTGCGGCAGACCCTGCTGGCCCTGGGCTGCGCCGGGGCGCTGCTGGCGCTGGCCATCGGGCTCAATGCCCTGGCCGTCCGGCGGGCGGAGCTGACTGTCACCGCCCTGGACGTGGGGCAGGGGGCCTCCGCCCTCATCCTGTCGGGGGATTCCGCCGTCCTGGCCGACTGCGGCGGCAGCGGGTCCGACTCCGCCGGGGACATCGCCGCCGACCGGCTGGCCCTGCTGGGCCGGCGCACCCTGGACGCCCTGGTGTTCACCCATCTGGACGCCGACCACTTCAACGGCGCGGAGCGCCTTTTTGCCCGGCTGAGGGTCCGCCGGGTGTATGTCCCCGACGTGAGCTCCCATCAGGAGGAGCTGGCCGCCCTGCGGGCCATGGCGGAGGCGGCGGGGGCTGAGGTCATCCCCGTGTCCGCCGTCACGGTGATCCCCGCCGGGGAGGCTGTGATCACCCTCTACCCGCCCATGGGCAACGGCACCTCCAACGAGGAGGGCCTGTTCCTCCTGGCCACAGCGGGAGACTTCGACGCCCTCGTCACCGGGGACGCCGACACCTTTGTGGAGGACATGCTGGTGAAATACTGCCCCATCCCGGACATCGAGCTGCTGCTGGCGGGCCACCACGGCTCCGCCGGCTCCACCGGGGAGCGGCTGCTGGACGCCGTGCGGCCGGAGCTGGCGGTGATCTCCGTGGGGTATAATTCCTACGGCCACCCGGCCCAGTCGGTGCTGGACCGGCTGCGGGCCGCGGGCGCGGAGGTCTGGCGCACCGACACGGACGGCTCCGTCACCGTCACCCTGCGGGACGGGCGGGTGTCCGTGCAGACTCAACCATGAGAGGAGGGCTATCATGCCCCCGAAGCAAAAAACCGACAACACCGCCATGCGGGAGCTGAAGGGCCAGCTGAAAAGCGGCGCCCCCGGGCAGCTCTATGTATTCTACGGCGAGGAGGTCTACCTGCGGGACTACTATGTGGGCCGGCTGAAGCAGGCCCTGCTCCCCGCCGGGCTGGAGGACTTCAACCTCCACACCGCCCAGGGAAAGGACTGCTCCGCCGCGTGGATCGAGCAGGCGGTGGACTGCCTGCCCATGATGAGCGAGCGCACCCTCATCCTTGTCGCCGACTTCGACCTGTTCGGCGTGGGCGAGAAGGACCGGGAGCACCTGGCCGCCCTCTTCGCCGACCTGCCGGAGTACTGCTGCCTGGTGTTCGTGTACGATCTGCTGCCCTACAAGGCCGACGGCCGCTCCAAGCTGGCGGCGGCGGTGAAGGCCAACGGCCTCACGGTGAACTTCCAGCGGCAGGAGCAGGGGGACCTGACCGACTGGATCTGCCGCCGGTTCAAGGCCGCGGGCCGCGCCATCGACACGGAGGACGCCCGCTACCTCATTTTCCTCTGCGGGGATCTGATGAACAATCTGGCCTCTGAGATCGGCAAGATCGCCGCCTACGCCCCCGCCCAGCGGGTCACCCGGGGGGACATCGACGCCGTGGCTGTGCCCCAGATCGACGCGGTGGTGTTCCAGATGACCGACGCCATGGCCCGCCGGGACTTTGACAAGGCGGCCTCCGTCCTGGCCGACCTGTTCCACGCCCAGGAGTCCGGCGTGATGATCCTCTCCGTGATGGGCAAATACTTCCGCCAGCTGTACACCGCCCGGCTCTACCTGGACCACGGGAAGGGCCGCAGCGAGTTCATGGCCCTGTGGAACATGAAGAGCACCTACCCGGCGGACAAGCTGCTGGACGCCGCCCGGCGCTTCTCCCTGGAGTGGTGCCGCCACGCCGTCCGCCGGTGCAGCGAGACGGAGCTGCTGCTCAAGTCCTCCTACGGGCAGGAGCAGGAGGTGCTCACCGCCCTGCTGATGGAGCTGGCCGCCGGAAGGAGGGCCATCCGGTGATCCGCATCAAGGAGGCCATCGTGGTGGAGGGCCGATACGATAAGAACGCCCTGTCCCAGGTGGTGGACGCCGTCATTCTGGAGACGGCGGGCTTCGGCGTGTTCAAGGACGGCGAGCGGCTGGCCCTGCTGCGCCGGCTGGCGGAGAGCCGGGGGCTCATCGTCCTCACGGACTCCGACGGGGCGGGCTTTGTCATCCGCAGCTACCTGAAGGGGGCCATCCCGCCGGAGCAGGTGAAGCACGCCTACATCCCCGACGTGTACGGCAAGGAGCGCCGCAAGCGCGCCCCCGGCAGGGAGGGCAAGCTGGGGGTGGAGGGCATGACGCCCGACGTGCTGCTCCAGGCGCTCCTCCGGGCCGGGGCCACCGTGGAGGGGGAGGAGCCCGCCGCCCCCCGGGGACAGC
Organism: Anaerovibrio sp.; assembly: GCA_963647775.1. GTDB lineage: Bacteria > Bacillota > Clostridia > Oscillospirales > Oscillospiraceae > Enterenecus. Next base: position 9,955 of record CAVJBM010000175.1, on the reverse strand, counting down.
TGACCCCCGCAGACCTGTTCACGCTGGGCCTCACGGGCCCGGACTCGGCCCGGCGCCGCTCCGCCCTGCTGCGGCGGCTGGCCCTGCCCGAGCACATGAGCGCCAAGGCCCTACTGACGGTGCTCAACGCCCTGTACACGCCGGCGGAGGCCGCCGCCCTGGCCGCAGAGCTGTAAAAACGACCGCCCCCGCCGGCTTACCGGCGGGGGCGGTCGTTCGTTTTTTCTGCGCCGTTTGCGCAGAACTCTGTCATCCTGAGCGCAGCGAAGGATCCTTCCGCCAGTGGGCCAGCTGGGGCACCACGGCCTCCATGTGGGCCCGGACCTGCTCCGCGGGCCAGGTCTCGCTGGCCATGTGGGCCACACAGAAGTCGATCAGCTGCTCCATGCTGGTGTATTTGAACTCGCCGCCGGAATAGCACCACTTGCAGTAGTCCTCGTTGAAGGCCCCGTCGGGCTCCTTGCTGGTGGTGGAGTCGTCCAGCGGCATCCCGCAGCACTGGCAGATCAGCTGCCGGGGCGCGCCAAGCAGCGTGTTGATGGACACGCCGTACAGCTTTGACAGCAGCTTCAGGGTCTCCCGCCCCGGCGTGGTCTCCCCCGTCTCCCAGCGGGACACCGCCTGCCGCGTCACAAAGACCTTTTCCGCCAATTCGTCCTGGGACAGACCTCGCTCCGTCCTCAGCTGATGCAGGATCTCCTTTGTCTCCATACGGAACACCTCCCTGCGGTCAGTGTAGCACAGAATTTTCCTCCGGACAAGCAACCCGCGGTTGCTCCGCCCCCGGTTTGTGCTCCGGCCCCTCCGCCGGGGCGCTTTCTGCGAGAATTTTCCCGCCGGGCGGGCCTTTCGGCCTTGTTTTTGCCGCCGGCGTCTGCTATAATGTTACATCTAAAGTAAAGTGGCATGGTATGCCCCCGTGCCCGCTGCGAGAGAGGTGGTCCGCCGGCATGAGCAAAAAGATCCTCCAGCTCCTGGCTCCCAGATTCTATGTATATTTCATCGCCATGGCGCTGTTCTGCGGCGTCAGCGCCCTGCTGGGGCGGGTGGACGTGGCCATCGCGGAGCTCATCGTCACCGGCATCCTCTACTGCGTGTACTACGCCGCCGCCCGCCAGCGCAAGGCCAACACCGACAGCTACCTGTCCCAGCTGACCGCCAGCCTGGACCGGGCCGGCGGGGAGAGCACCATCAACTGCCCCCTGCCCATGGTCATCTTCTCCCCGGAGACCGACGAGGTGGTCTGGTCCAACGAGCGCTTCCTCCAGCTGGCCGGCCGGCAGGAGGGCATTTTCGACAGCCGCCTGTCCCAGCTGGTGCCCGAGTTCTCCACCCGCTGGCTGCTGGAGGGCAAGAGCGAGTGCCCCGGCGAGGTGACGGTGGGTCAGCGGCGCTACCAGGTGTTCGGCTCCGTCTCCCGGCCGGAGAGCGGGGACGCCCCCGCCCTGGCCACCACCTACTGGCTGGACGTCACCGACTTTGCCAACACCGCCGACGTGTACAAGGCCACCCGGCTGGTGGTGGCGGTGCTCCTGCTGGACAACTACGAGGACGCCATCAAGATCCAGGAGGACGCGGTGCGCACCGCCATGCTGTCCGACATCAACCAGAAATTCACCGAGTGGGTGGGGGACACCGGCGGCCTCATCCTCCGGCTGGACCGGGACCGCTACCTCTTCCTCTTTGAGGAGCAGTACCTGGACCAGTATAAAAGCACCAAGTTCGACCTGCTGGACCGCATCCACACCGTCTGCACCCCCAACGGCATCCCCGCCACCCTGTCCATCGGCGTGGGCACCGACGGGGACACCCCGGCGGAGCTGTTCCGCTTCGCCACCCTGTCCGCCGACATGGCCCTGTCCCGGGGGGGCGACCAGGCGGTGGTCAAGACCCGCTTCGGCTTCGAATTCTACGGCGGCCGCTCCCGGGAGACGGAGAAGCGCACCAAGGTCAAGAGCCGGGTGATGGCCTCCGCCCTGGGGGATCTGGTCACCGACGCCTCCTGCGTGCTGGTCATGGGCCACCAGGCCGCGGACATGGACGCGGTGGGCGCGGCGGTAGGCGTCTGCGCCATCGCCCGCAAGCGGGGCGTGCCCGCCTACCTGGTCCGGGAGACCGTCCCCACCCCCGCGGACGAGCTGTACCGCCGGGTGACCGAAATGGAGTATTACAAGGACCGCCTGCTGGACGCCCAGGAGGCCCTCCTCCGGGCGGACACCAACACCCTCCTGGTGGTGGTGGACACCAGCAGGCCGGAGCAGGTGGCCAGCCCCGAGGTGCTCACCTCCTGCAACAAGGTGGCCGTCATCGACCACCACCGCCGGGCGGCCACCTATATCGAGGGCGCGGCCCTGAACTTCCACGAGCCGTCGGCCTCCTCCGCCAGCGAGCTGGTGACCGAGCTCATCGGCTACCTGATGGAGCCCTCCGACCTCCAGACCGGCGAGGCCGAGGCCCTCATGGCGGGCATCATGCTGGACACCAAGAACTTCACCATGCGCACCGGCGGGCGCACCTTTGAGGCCGCGGCCCTGCTGCGCCGGGCGGGGGGCGACACCAACCAGGTGAAAAAGCTGTTCCAGACCGACCTGACCGACACCATTGCCAAGTACCGCATCATCCAGAACGCCCGCATCTACCGGGGGGATATCGCCATCGCCCCCGTGGAGCACGACGTGGGCCGGGTGGCGGCGGCCCAGGCGGCGGACGAGCTTTTGAACATCGCGGGCATCAACACCTCCTTCGTGCTCTACCAGGCGGAGGACCAGGTGATCCTCTCCGCCCGCAGCATCAACGATACCAACGTGCAGGTCATTGCCGAGGCCCTGGGGGGCGGCGGCAACGGCGCCGCCGCCGGGGCCCAGATCCCCGGCCGCAGCGTGGAGGAGGTCACCGGCCTGCTCACCGCCGCGCTGGACAATTATTTCAAGGGGGACGAGGGCCAGGAGCCCGAATCCGTCTGACCATACCAATGAATTGGAGGAAACAACAATGAAAGTCATTTTGCAGCAGGACGTGAAGGGCCAGGGCAAGCGGGGCCAGATGGTGGAGGTCTCCGACGGCTACGGCCGCAACTTCCTTCTCCCCCGCAAGCTGGCCGTGGAGGCCACGGCCGACGCCGTGAACACCATGAAGATGCAGGACAAGGCCAAGAAGGCCCGGGAGGCCGAGGAGAAGGCCCAGGCCGAGGCCCTGGCCGAGCAGCTGAAGGGCTGCCAGGTGAAGATCCCCGCCCGGGCCGGTCAGGGAGGCCGCCTGTTCGGCTCCGTCACCAGCAAGGAGATCTCCGAGGCGCTGAAGGAGCAGTTCGGCCTGGACGTGGCCAAGACCCGCATCGTCCTGTCCGACCCCATCAAGTCCTTCGGCCCCTTCGAGCTGAAGTGCAAGCTGGGCTACGAGGTCACCGGCACCATCTACGGCATGGTGACCGAGGAGAAGTAACTGCCGCAGTTGCCCCAAACCCTATCCCCGGGAGGTGCTGAAATGGACGAACTGAACGAGCTGGCCATGCCCCACAGCGTGGAGGCGGAGCAGGCGGTGCTGGGCTCCATGCTCATTGACGAGCGGTGCGTGCCCGACGTGGCCGCCCGCCTCACCGCCGACGATTTCTACATGCGCCAGAACCGGGAGCTCTATCAGGTGCTCTTCGGCATGTTCAACCGCTTTGAGACCATCGACCCCGTCACCGTGCTGGACCGGATGAAGCAGGCCGGCGTGTACGATGAGGAGCGCTCCGTGGCCTATCTGCGCCAGCTGATGGAGATCACCCCCACCGCCGCCAACGTGATGGAGTACGTGGCCATCGTGGCGGACAAGGCCCTGCTGCGCCGGGTGGGGGAGACCGCCGGCGAGCTGACCGAAATGGTCCGCAGCGAGAGCGGCACCGCCTCCGCCATTCTGGAGGTGGCGGAGCAGCGCATCTTCGCCATCCGGCAGGGGCGCTCCGCCATCGGCATGGCCCACATCTCCGCCGTCATGTCCTCCGTGTGGGAGACCATCAAGGAGCGGCAGGCCTCCGGCCAGGCGTTCCCCGGCATCTCCACCGGCCTCACCGATCTGGACCGGAAGATCACCGGCCTGAACAATTCCGACCTCATCATCCTGGCCGCCCGGCCCGGCATGGGCAAGACCGCCCTAGCGTTGAACATCGCGTCGGAGGCGGGCAAGCACTCGGGCAAGAGCGTGGCCGTGTTCTCCCTGGAGATGAGCCGGGAGCAGCTGGGTATGCGCATGATCTCCACCGAATGCCTGGTGGACAACAAGGCCCTGCTCACCGGCCGCATCAACGGCGAGGACCAGTGGAACCGGGTGGCCATGGCCGTGGCCGCCCTGAGCCAGACCAAAATTTATATCGACGACGACGCCACCCTCTCCGTGGCGGACATCAACGCCAAGTGCCGCCGGATCAAGGATCTGGGGCTGGTGGTGATCGACTACCTCCAGCTGATGACCTCCGCCGGCGGGACCCAGCGCTCCGGCGACAACCGGCAACAGATCGTGTCCGACATGTCCCGCTCCCTGAAGCTGATGGCCAAGGAGCTGAACGTGCCGGTCATCTGCCTGTCCCAGCTGTCCCGCGCCAACGAGAGCCGGGCCGCCGGCCAGCGCAAACCCATGCTGTCCGATCTGCGGGAGTCGGGCGCCATCGAGCAGGACGCCGACATCGTCATGTTCATCCACCGGGAGAGCTATTACGACGACGACACGGAGAACCCCAACATCGCCGAGTGCATCATCGCCAAGAACCGCCACGGCGAGACCGGCTCCGTCATGCTGGAGTGGCGGCCGGAGTACACCGTGTTCCGCAATCTGGAACAGCGCTATGACGAAGACGACTACTGACCCCTTCCGCTTCGACCTCATCCCGGCGGGCAGCGCCGTGCTGTGCGCCCTGTCCGGCGGGGCGGACTCCATGTACCTGCTGTGCCGGCTGCTGGAGGGGGCGGAGGCGGGCGGCTACTCCGTCCGGGCCGCCCACTACCACCACGGCCTGCGCCCCGCCGCCGACGGGGACGAGACCTTCGTCCGGGACTGGTGCGGGCGGCATGGCGTACCCCTCACCGTAGGGCATGGGGACGTGGCCGCCCAGGCCCGCCGCCTGGGCCGGGGCATCGAGGAGACCGCCCGGGCCCTGCGGTACGGATTTCTTCGCCGGGCGGCGGCAGAGAGCGGCTGCGCCCTCATCGCCACCGGCCACCAGGCGGAGGACAACGCCGAGACGGTGCTCCTGCACCTTCTCCGGGGCTGCGGCTCCCTCCGGGGCATCCCGGAGGCGCGGGACGGCATCATCCGCCCCATGCTGGCCGTCCCCCGGGCGGAAATTCTGGCCTATCTGAAGGCCCACGCCGTCCCCCACGCGGAGGACGAGAGCAATGCCGACCCCCGCTACACCCGCAACCGGGTGCGGCAGCTGCTGCCCCTGCTGGAGGAGATCAACCCCCGGGCGGTGGAGCACATCAACGCCGCCGCCCGCTCCGTGGCCGAGGACGACGCCCTGCTGGCCGCCCGCGCCGCGGCCCTGCTGGAGGAGGCCCGGTGCGGAGACGGCGGCCTGTCCGCCGCCCTCCTGGCGGAGGCCCCCCGGCCCATCGCCCTCCGGGCGCTGAAATCCTTCGCCGGCGGGGAGCGGGTCCACCTGGAGGCCCTGCTGGCCCTGTGCCGCGAGAGCGGCCCCGCCCGCAGCCTGGACCTGCCGGGCGGCCGGGTGACGTGCTCCCAGGGGCGGCTGTATCTGGCTCCGCCCGGCCCGCCGGAGCCCGCGCCCCTGCGGATGGGGGAGCAGCACTGGGGCGGCTGGCGCATCACCTGCGCCGGGGCCCTCTGCCCCGCCAGGGCCTATGTGAGCCCGGGGGAGTTCCATCTGGCCCCCGGCCCCTATCTCATCCGCTCCCGCCGGGAGGGGGATGTGCTCCGGCTGGGCCGCAGGCCGGAGAAAACCGTGAAAAAGCTGATGATCGAGCAGAAGATCCCCGCCCCCCTGCGCCCGTCCGTGCCGGTGCTGGACCGGGAGGGAGCCGCCGCGGCGGCGGGCGGCCTGGGCCCCCATGGGGACGCCCTGGCCCGGCCGGGAGAGCCCTGCCTGCGCATCACCATAGAAAAAGAAAAAGAGGAGAATCGTCATGCACGAGGATATTGAAAAGGTCTTATTCAGCGAGGAGCAGCTGCGGGAGCGCATCCGCCAGCTGGGCCAGGAGATCACCAGGGATTATGCCGGGCAGGAGCTGGTGCTGGTGTGCATCCTCCGGGGCTCCTACATCTTCATGGCCGACCTGAGCCGGGCCATCGACCTGCCCATCTCGGCGGACTTCATCGCCCTGTCCTCCTACGGCAAGGGCACCAGCAGCTCCGGCCAGGTGGAGCTGCGCAAGGACCTGTCCGACCCCGTGGAGGGCAAGCATCTGCTCATCGTGGAGGATATCCTGGACTCCGGCAACACCCTCTACTACCTGACCAACCTGCTCAAGACCCGGCACCCCGCCTCCGTGCGCATCTGCACCCTGCTGAACAAGCCGGAGCGCCGGGAGAAGGACATCCACCCAGACTACGTGGGCTTCACCATTCCGGACGCCTTCGTGGTGGGCTACGGCCTGGACTACGCGGAGAAATACCGCAACCTGCCCTACGTGGGCATCCTCAAGCCCGCCGTCTACGGCGGAGAATAATTGAAACACAAGAGGTACAGACTGTGAAGCAAACTGGCAGATTCCGCGTGCTCCTCGTCAATCTGATCCTGCTGGCCCTGCTGTTCTGGGCCTTCACGGCGTTCAGCGGCGGGCAGAAGCGCAGCTACATTGAATATTCCGCCGCCCGGGACTGCTTCGTGGCGGAGGAGGTCACCTCCTTCACCGTGGACAAGAACGGCGTCCTGGCCCTCAAGCTGAAGGACGGCGCCGTGAAGTACCACGCCCTGGCGGACACCTCCCTGTTTTACGACGACCTGGGGGACACCATCCGGGCCCAGCGGGCGGCGGGCATCCTCACCGACTACGATTTTGAGCAGCCCTACGTCATGCCCGCCTGGCTCCAGACCGCCCTGCCGGCGGTGATCTCCGTGGTGCTGGTGCTGGTGATCTGGTGGCTGATGGCCGCCCGGCAGAACGCCCAGAACGGCGGCCAGGGCGGCGGCCCCATGGGGGGCTTCGGCAAGGCCCGCACCGTCAGCGGCCAGAAGAGCCACGTCACCTTTGCCGACGTGGCCGGCTCTGACGAGGAGAAGGCCGAGCTGCAGGAGATCGTGGACTTTCTCAAGGACCCCCAGAGGTTCATCGACCTGGGGGCCCGCATCCCCAAGGGCGTGCTGCTGGTGGGCCCGCCGGGCACGGGCAAGACCCTGCTGGCCAAGGCCGTGGCCGGGGAGGCGGGGGTCAAATTTCTGTCCATCTCCGGCTCCGACTTCGTGGAGCTGTACGTGGGCGTGGGCGCCAGCCGGGTGCGCGACCTGTTCGACCAGGCCAAGAAGGAGTCCCCCGCCATCGTGTTCATCGACGAGATCGACGCCGTGGGCCGCCAGCGGGGCGCCGGCGTGGGCGGCGGCCATGACGAGCGGGAGCAGACCCTCAACCAGCTGCTGGTGGAGATGGACGGCTTCGCCGCCAACGAGGGGGTCATCGTGCTGGCCGCCACCAACCGGCAGGACATTCTGGACCCCGCCCTGCTGCGCCCCGGCCGGTTCGACCGGCAGGTGTACGTGGGCCGGCCCGACATGAAGGGCCGGGAGGAGATCCTCCGGGTCCATGTGCGCAACAAGCCCCTGGCGGAGGATGTGGACCTGAAGGAGATCGCCCGGGAGACCACCGGCTTCACCGGGGCCGACCTGGAGAACCTTATGAACGAGGCCGCCCTGCTGGCCGCCCGGAACGGGCAGCGGTTCATCACCCTGAAAAACATCCAGGACTCGGTGATCAAGGTCATCGCCGGGCCGGAGAAAAAGAGCCGCCAGCAGATCGAGGAGGACCGCCGCATCACCGCCTATCACGAGGCGGGCCACGCGGTGGTCAGCCGGGCCCTGCCCACCCAGGACCCGGTGCAGCAGATCACCATCGTCCCCCGGGGCCAGGCCGCGGGCATGACCATCAACCGGCCCCAGGAGGACCGGGACCACGTCACCCGCCAGCGGCTGACGGAGACCCTGTCCACCCTGCTGGGCGGCCGCTGCGGGGAGGAGACCGCCCTGGGCTTCGTCTGCACCGGCGCGGTGAGCGACCTCCAGCGGGCCACCGCCATCGCCCGGGATATGGTCACCAAGTACGGCATGAGCGAGAAGCTGGGCAACGTGACCTTCACCACCGGCCATGACGAGGTGTTCCTGGGCCGGGACATGGCCCAGGCCAAGCCCTATTCGGAGGAGACCGCCTCCGTCATCGACAGCGAGGTCAAGGCCCTGCTGGACGATGCCTACGCCCGCTGCCGGGAGATCCTCACCCGGGACCGGGACAAGCTGGAGCTGGTGGCCCAGTTCCTGCTGAAGCACGAGACCATGGACGCGGACCAGTTCCGGCTGGTCTACGAGGACCCGGCGGCGCTGGAGCGCCCCACCCCTGCCGAGGAGGCGTAACAGCAGCTATGGAAGAAGAAAAAAAGCCCGCCAGGTCCCGCCGCGATGAGTCCTATCAGGACCTGCGCGTCCTGGCCGCGGTGCTGACGGGGCTCATCCTCGTCTTTGTGTTCGTGACCCGCGTCCTTGTGGTCAGCGGCTCCTCCATGGAGGACACCCTCCACCACGGGAACGCCATGCTGGTATGGTCCCTGGGGTACGAGCCCAAGCAGGGGGACATCGTGGTGCTCACCCAGACCTCCTATCAGGAGGATTCCATCGTCAAGCGGGTCATCGCCACCGGCGGACAGACGGTGGACATCGACTACAGCACCGGCACCGTCTATGTGGACGGCACCGCCCTGCGGGAGGATTATATCAAGGAGCGCATGGAGGTCCCCCACTACGGGGAGGGCCTGAACCATATCACCGTGCCGGAGGGCTGCATCTTCGTCATGGGGGACAACCGCAACCACTCTGCCGACAGCCGCTATCCTGCCATCGGCATCGTGGACGAGCGGAGCGTCATCGGCCATGTGCTGCTGGTGCTGTTCCCCTTCTCCGCCTTCGGCACACGGTAAGGGGGGCAGCGCATGAAGAAACACAAGCTCTGGCTGGCCGCCACCATCGTCCTGTGGGCGGCGGCCGCTGCCCTGCGCTGGTGGCAGCTCTCCTCCGCTTTTGAGGAGGACCCCCGGCTGGCCATTCCCTTCGCCCCGGCCAGCGTGGTCCTGCTGGTCCTGCTGATCGCCGCCGCCGTGGTGCTGGCTCTGCTGGCCCGCCGGCAGGAGGTCGCCCCCGACCTGAAGGAGGACTGGGCCCGGGCCCTGTACGCCCCCGGGGATAAGCTCTATCTCACCGGACTGGTGCTGGCCGGCTTTCTGGCGCTGGCGGGCGGTTTCGCCTTCCTGCGGCAGGGTATCAGCCTGTTCCAGAAATATCTCGCAGTCCGCGCCCAGCAGGGCGATCTGGCCGGCATGAATAACGGCCTGCTGCGGCTGCTGGCCGGCGCGGCGGGCGTCGCCATGTGCCCCACGCTGATCGGCGCCGGGCGGGACGCAGTCCGCAACAAGGGCAGCGGCCTGCCCCGGATCGGAGTGGTCTGCGGCTGCCTGTGGATGATGGACTGCTATCGCAGCCACGCCGCCGACCCCGTCCGCTGGGACTATGTGCCCCTGATCCTCGCCATCGTGGCCGGGATCATGCTCTGTCTGTGCTGGAGCGGCCTGACCTGCGGCGTGCCCCGGCCCCGCCGGACCCTCTGGCTGGCGGGTATGACCGTGATCCTCTCCGCCATGGCCATGGTGGGGGAGGACAGCCTCGGCGCCGTGCTGCTGCTGGCGTCTCAGGCGTTCACCGGCCTGTCCCTGCTGTACCGCCTGCCCCGCAACCTGAACGATCCCCCCGCGGCCCCCGCTGAGG
>CAVJBM010000174.1:0-17062 GCA_963647775.1 Anaerovibrio sp. | reverse complement strand
GCCCCCTCGCAGGCGGCCAGGGAGCGGGAGACCTCGTAGTTGAAGTCCACGTGGCCCGGCGTGTCGATGAGGTTCAGGCAGTAGGTCTGCCCGTCCAGGGCCTTGTAGTCCATGCGGACGGCCCGGGCCTTGATGGTAATGCCCCGCTCCCGCTCCAGGTCCATGTTGTCCAGCAGCTGGGCCTCCATCTTCCGCTGCTCCACCGCGCCGCAGATCTCGATCATCCGGTCGGACAGGGTGGACTTGCCGTGGTCGATGTGGGCGATGATGGAAAAGTTGCGGATCTTGCTTTGATCGGTCATAGGCGATGCCTCCGTTGAGGTGATTGATTTTGATGCCGCTCCGTCACTTCTTCTGCCGCTCCCGGTGGGCGTCCACCTCGGTGTTCAGGCGCTCGCCGCAGGAGTGGATGATCTGAAGCAGGGACTGATAGGTGCCGGGGTAGGCGGCGGTCATGTCGTCGTGGGCCATGGAGGGGAACTCCTGGCCGGCGTCCCGGGCCCCCTTGAGGGCCTCCACATAATCCACCTCGCTGAGGGTCAGGTCCGCCCGGGGCAGGCCGGCCTCGAAATAGCTGCCCGGCACGGAGAAAAAGTCGGAGTTGTTCCCCGGCGCGGTCCTGCGCAGGTGGCGGAACAGGACATACACCGACGTGGACAGGAAGTTGGCCGCAGAGCGGATGGCCTCCTTGCTGCCCAGCTTGCCCAGCAGGTCGAACAGTACCCCCACGGAGTTGGCGATGAGCTTGCGGGACAGGGTGGCCATCACGGAGCCCCGCAGGACGTTGTCCCGCTCGCCGCTGATGTCGTACAGGCTGTCGGCGTCCAGAATGGTGGTGCCGTCCCGGCTGAGGGTGCGCCCCAGCAGGAAGTCGGCGGATACATTATAATAATCGCAGGCCTTCACCACAAAGTTCAGCCCGGGCTCCCGCACCCCGTTCTCATAGTGGGAGAGCAGCGCCTGAGAAATGCCCAGCGCCGCGGCGGCCTGACGCTGGGAGATGCCCCGCTCCTGCCGGAGCAGGGCCAGCGTCCGGGAAAAGTCGTCGTTCATGCTTTTGCTCCTTCTCTCTTGCTTCATGACAGTGCGTATAGTATAGCAAGAAGATTACTGTTTGTAAATACGACGTTTCCGCAATTTTTGTCGCTTTCCTCTTGAAAAGCACCGTGGAAAATGCTACATTTACTGATAGTGTGATCCGCACCGAAACTTTATGGAGGTATCAATGTAAAATGTTTGGTAAGCTGATCGAAAAACTGAAGAACGATCCCAAGAAGATCGTGTTCACCGAGGGCACCGACCCCCGCATCCTGGAGGCCAGCGCCCGGCTGCTCTCCGGCACCTTCCTCACCCCCATCCTGGTGGGCAATGAGGAGGCGGTCCACGCCGCCGCCGAGAAGGCCGGCTTCAACATCCGCGGCGCCCAGATCATCGACCCCGCCACCTACGAGGGCATGGACGAGATGGTCAGCACCATGGTGGAGCTGCGCAAGGGCAAGATGACCCCCGACGAGTGCCGCGCCGCCCTGCTCAAGGGCAACTACTTCGGCACCATGCTGGTGAAGATGGGCGTGGCCGACTGCCTGCTGGGCGGCGCCACCTACTCCACCGCCGACACCGTCCGTCCCGCCCTGCAGCTGGTCAAGACCAAGCCCGGCAACAAGATCGTGTCCTCCTGCTTCATCCTGGTCCGCTCCGCCGCCTCCGGCGACAACGAGGTGCTGGCCATGGGCGACTGCGCCATCAACATCAAGCCCACCGACGACGAGCTGGTGGAGATCGCCATGGAGTGCGCCAAGTGCGCCCGCACCTTCGGCGTGGACCCCAAGGTGGCCTTCCTCAGCTACTCCACCAAGGGCTCCGGCAAGGGCGAGGATGTGGACAAGGTCCGCAGCGCCTGCGAGAAGGTCAAGGCCCTGAACCCCGACTTCCCCGTGGACGGCGAGATGCAGTTCGACGCCGCCGTGTCCCCCACCGTGGGCCAGCTGAAGTTCCCCGGCTCCCCCGTGGCCGGCTACGCCAACACCTTCATCTTCCCCGACATCAACGCCGGCAACATCGGCTACAAGATCGCCCAGCGTCTGGGCGGCTTTGACGCCTACGGCCCCATCCTGCTGGGCCTGAACGCCCCCATCAACGATCTGTCCCGCGGCTGCAACGCCCTGGAGGTCTACTCCATGGCCATCATCACCGCCGCTCTGGCCTGATCGCGGCCATCATCACCGCCGCCCTGGCCTGAGTCAAACATGCGGAGGGTCTGCCGCGCTGCGGCAGACCCTCTTCCTTTAAGGAGAAGCTATGCTCAACTATCAATGCCTGGTCCTGGACCACGACGATACCCTGGTGAACAGCACCGCCGTCATCCACTACCCCGCCTTCCGGGAGACGCTGGAGCGCATCCGCCCCGGCCTAGAGCTGTCGCTGGAGGATTATCTGCGCTACAACTTCGCCCCCGGCTTCACCGCCCTCTGCCGGGATATCCTCCGCTTCACCCCGGAGGAGGAGCGGATGCAGGGGGAGAACTGGCTGCGCCGGGTGGCGGAGCGGGTGCCCACGGTCTACCCCGGCTTCCCTCAGCTGCTGGCCCGCTTCAAGGCCGAGGGCGGCCGGGTGTGCGTGGTGTCCCACTCCGTCCGGGCCAACATTCTGCGGGACTACCGGGAGAACGGCCTGCCGGAGCCCGACCTCGTCTTCGGCTGGGATGTGCCGCCGGAGCACCGCAAGCCCTTCCCGTGGCCGCTGGAGGAGATCATGCGGCAATTCCGCCTGCCGCCGGAGGCCCTGCTGATGGTGGACGACCTCAAGCCCGGCAAGGACATGGCGGACGCCTGCGGGGTGGACTTTGCCGCCGCCGGCTGGGCCTATTCGATCCCGGAGATCGCGGACTATATGCGGGCCCATGCTTCCCACTACTGCGCCAGCGTGACGGAGCTGGAGGGGCTGCTGTTCGGGTAATGCGGGACGGCAAATCGGAAGTCGCGGAGGTGAAAGGATGGATATTTCCTTTCTGTGCGAAAATCAGAAGTTCAATTACAGAGTGTGTGCCATCATTGTTTCAGAAGGTAAAATTCTGGCCATGCGCGATGAACGCTCTCCGTACTTCTATCTGCCCGGCGGAAGAGTTAAGATGGGCGAAACAGCTGAGTCGGCGGTGATACGGGAGGTTCAGGAGGAGCTTGGCGTGACCCTGAAGATCTCCCGCACATTGTGGCTCAATCAGGCGTTTTTTACTGAAAATGTGGATCAACTCCGTTATCACGAACTGTGTATCTATTTTCTGATGGATATTTCAAATACAAACCTGCCGGAAAGAGGGCGCGTCTTTACTCTGACAGAAGGAAAGCATATCCATATATTTGAATGGCTGGAGTTTGACCGATTAAAGAACGAATACTTTTACCCTCTATTCCTGAAAAAAGAGATTTACAATCTCCCAAATGAATTCACCCTTCGCATGGAATCGGAGTAATCGCTTCCGGATTCAAAGCATCTCTGCAAAAAAGCCCGGCCCGTGACCAAGTCACGGGCCGGGCTTTCGCTTTACACATTCAGGGCCGGTGGGCCTCCACCAGCTTCAGGACCTCCAGCAGCTTGGCCCGGTCCACGCCCTCCGGGTCCAGGGTGGGGTTGTACTCCACGCACTCGAAGGAGCACACCAGCCCGCTGTCCAGGGCCAGGGCGATGGCCTCCTCCGCCTCAGTCAGGGTGAGGCCGTCGGGGATGTTGTAGCCCGTGGCGGTGAACTCCGACGGGTCCAGGGCGTCCACGTCGAAGCTGATGTGGACCCTTTTGCCCGCCAGCCGGCGGAGGATGTCCGCCAGGACGGCGGCCATGCCCTGCTGCCGCACCCGCTCCACGGGGTAGAGGTGAGCCCCCACGGACTCCACGATGCCGTACTCCGGCGGGTCGATGCTGCGGGCCCCGATGAAGTGGATGTTCTCCCCCTTCAGGTCCACCTTGTTTTTGCCCACGGTGAGGGCGCCGCAGCACAGGCCGCAGGCCGCCGCCAGGTCCATCCCGTGGATGCAGCCGGAGGAGGAGCTCTCCTCCGTGTTGATGTCGGTGTGGGCGTCGATGTAGATGAGGCCCACGTTCTCCGCGCCGTAATGCTCCCCCAGGGCGGCCAAGGAGCCCATGGCGATGGAATGGTCCCCGCCGATGACCACCGGGAACTGGTCTTTCTCCAACGCAGTGAGCATGTTGGCCCGTAAGGTACGGCTGACGGCCATCACCGCGTCCAGGTGGCGCAGACGGGGGTCCCCCACCGGGCCGGGGTCCGGCTGTTCCATGGGGTACAGGGCCGCGCCCCCCAGCAGGGCCGCCGCGCCGTGGGCGGTCAGATCGTCAAAGGCGCGCTCCGTCCCCCTGGTGGGGGAGCCGCAGGAGACCGCCGCCTCCAGCAGTGCGCAGGTCTTTTTCATGGTCTACGCCGCTCCTTTCTTCGGAAAAATGGTATGAAAAACGCCGCCTGGGTCACAGGCAGCGTTTTGTGCTCATTAGGCCAGCTTGTTCAGCTTCAGGGTCATGGCGCTCTTCTTATGAGCGGCGTTGTTGCTGTGCAGCAGACCCTTACCGACGGCCTTGTCCACAGCCTTGACGGCCACCTTATAAGCGGCATCGGCCTCGCTGCGGTTGCCACCGGCCACCGCGGCCTCGAACTTCTTCAGATCGGTCTTCAGCGCGGACTTCTGAGCCTTGTTCTGAGCGGCCTTGGTCTCGTTCACCAGAACACGCTTCTTAGCAGACTTGATATTGGGCAAACCAAACACCTCCTCCGATGTAATAATGATCGCAATTTTTCCATTGCAGATATGTATTCTATCATCAAACGCCCAAAATTGCAACACCAAATTTCATTTTTTCGGATAGAAATTTTCTCTCCGCAAAAAATAGGCGACAGACGATCATATGCCACAAGATATGGTGGAGAAAGGGGGCCGCAATGGCACAGCAGCGGACCGATCTGGCGGCGGAGGCCCACGAGCTGCGGGGCGGAGCCCTGCCCGGCGTGCGGCAGGAGAGCCTGACGGCGGAGGGCTTTCCCGTCACCCGGGTGACGGTGGAGACTCCGGAGGGGGCCGCCGCCCTGGGCAAGCCGGCGGGGGTGTACCTCACCCTGACCCTGGACGGCTTCCTCCGCCGGGAGGAGGGCTCCTTCCCCCGGGCCGTCCGGGCCCTGGCGGGGCTGCTGGCCCCGCTGCTGCCCCCGGAGGGGGACGCCCTGGTGGCCGGGCTGGGCAGCCGGACGGTAACGCCGGACACCATCGGCCCCCTGGCGGCGGACCACACCCTGGTCACCCGGCACCTGGTGCGCTCCATGCCGGAGCGCTTCGGCGGCCTGCGCTCCGTGGCGGCGCTGGCCCCGGGGGTGCTGGCCGCCACGGGGGTGGAGAGCGGCGCCCTCATCCGCGCGGCGGCGGAGGCCCTGCGCCCCGCCTGCGTCATCGCGGTGGACGCCCTGGCCGCCCGCTCGGCCCAGCGGCTGTGCCGCACGGTGCAGGTGGCGGACACGGGCATCGTCCCCGGCTCCGGGGTGGGCAACCACCGGATGGCCCTGGACCGGGAGACCCTGGGGGTCCCCGTCATCGCTGTGGGCGCGCCCACGGTGGTGGAGGCGTCCACCCTGATCATGGACCTGCTGGGCCGGGAGGACGACGCCGGCCTGCCCGGGGCGGGCCTGTTCGTCACCCCCCGGGACGTGGATCAGCAGGCCGCCGACCTGGCCCGGGCCATCGGCTACGGGGTCAGTCTGGCCCTCAATCCCCAGCTCTCCGTGGAGGAGCTGGAGCTGCTGCTGGCCTGACCCGACAGAAATCGTGAAATTCCGGTTGTCCTTTTCCCGTTCTTCTGGTATACTGGAGCATACTTCGATCTCAGTCCGGAAGGAGGGCAGCCGCTCCTTGAAGAAAAAACTCAAGTCCGCATTGGAAAAGGAACCCATCCGCTTCGCGGCGGATATGGTCAACATCTACTTTACCAAGCGGGTCAGCCGCTCCTCCGCGGAGCTGGCCTATTTTCTCATCCTCACCTTTTTCCCCATCCTCATCTGCCTGTCCGCCTTTATGGGCAAGCTGAATCTGTCCTCCACCGCCCTGCTGGACAACGTGCTGGACTTTCTGCCCGAGGGGGTCACGGCCATTTTTGAGGAGTACCTGGCCTACGTCAACGGCAACCTGTCCACCCCCATGCTCATCACGGGCATCGTGCTGGCGGTGCTGTTCGCCTCCGCCGCCGTGCGGGGGCTCATGAACATCATGCGGGAGATCTACGGCCGGGGCACCTTCCAGCCTGTGGGGCAGTTCATCGCCAGCCTGGTGTTCTCCGTGCTGCTGCTGGCCACCATCTACCTGTCCCTGGCGGTGGTGGTGACGGGCAACTGGTTCTTCCACCTGCTGGGCAACCTGCTGGGGCTGGAGGACCTGGTGGACCGCTTCGGCACCTGGCAGTGGATCAAATACCTGTTCCTGCTGGCGGTGGTGTTCCTGTTCATCCTGCTGCTGTACCGCTTTGTGGCCCCGCTGAAGAAGCCCCGGCCCTCGGTGGTGTGGGGGGCGCTGCTGGCCGCCATCGCCCTGGCCGCCGCCTCCATGCTGTTCTCCTTCTTCATGAGCCGCTCCACCCGGTACTCCCTGATCTACGGGTCCCTGGCCTCGGTGATCATCCTGCTGGTGTGGCTCTACCTGTGCGGGAACATCCTCATCCTGGGCAGCGCCTTCAACTACGTGCTGGACAGCCACCGGCACAAGCGCAAAAAAGACTGAATCCAGCCGCCCTTCCGCGGAAGGGCGGCTGCTTTTCCGCATAAATGCCCCGCCGCCGGGCACCCTAACCGGGAGAGGGGAGAGCGCGGTATGTGGCAGATCGGCGTATGGGAGCAGAACGAAGGGCTGGCGGAGCGGCTCAGCCGCCTGGGGGAGGGCCGGGCCCTCATCCGGGCGTGCAGCCACCCGGCCCTGCTGGCGGGCACGGCGCTGGACCTGCTGGTGGTGTCCCCGGGGGCCACGGGGTGGGCCGGGGCGTCCTCCCTCAGCTGCCGGACGGCCCTGCTGCCCGGGGTGCTGCCGGTGCTCACCCACGCACTCCCCGCCGCGCTGGCGGTCAGCTACGGCCTGTCCGGCCGCAACACCCTCACCCTGTCCAGCCTGGGGGAGGGGCGGGCGTCGGTGGCGGTGCAGCGGGAGTTCATCGCCCTGGACGGCCGGGCAGTGGAACGGCAGGAGCTGGTAGTGCCCTATGATGGGAGTATCCCCGCCGAGCTGCTGCTGGCTCAGGTGGGGGCCGCCCTGCTGCTGGGCGCACGGCAATAACGCACAAGGCCCCCGCTCCACCGGAGCGGGGGCCTTTCATATTGTCCAAAGAACCAGAATCACTTGGCTCGTTTCCCTTTGATCGCAAAATAGAGGAGCAGGACCTCCGCGGCCAGGGACAGCGTGATCAGCGCGCCGACAACAGAATAGTATCTGGCGCCCAGCAGCAGGGGGACCAGCGAAAAAACGGCGCCGCCTCCGGTCAGATACATCCCTGCGGCCGCCAATTTTGGTTTTCCGTTCACGCTGTAGATCACCAGCAGAACGAAAGCGGCACAGGTGATGACCGCAGTGACCAGCGGCGCAAAATCTCCATATCCAAAAGGCATCAGGTCAAAATAGGAGTACAGCTCCCGGAAGTACCCGATGGAACCGTCCGCGGCAGGGCGCCCGAAATAGAGCACCGCCCCGCAGGGCAGCACCTCCAAGATCAGCGTAATGATCGGAAGGATCAAAACCGGCAGTCTCTTTTTCATCCGAAAACCTCCTTCCGTCATCTTTCATGGCCGCCTTCACGCCTTCGGCCGCCGCCGGATGTCCTCCCCGTAGAAGGTCAGCTCCCGGTAGCAGCCCGCGATGCGGGAGACGATCTGGGGGCTGTACCGCCGCTCCAGCTCCTCCCTGGACAGGTTGGTGGAGATGATGGTGTGCCGCCCCGCCTGCAGGCGGCTGTTGACCACCTCGTAGAGGGACGCCTGGGTCAGGGGGGTGGTGAGCTCGCTGCCCAGGTCGTCCAGGATCAGCAGGTCGCAGGCCAGATAGCGGCGGGTGTCGTCCCGGGCCTGGCGCTGGTCGTCGGCGTCCCGGGTGAACTTGCGGGTCTCAAAGGCGGTGAAGAGGTGGATGGCGGTGTCGTACACCACGGAGAAGCCCCGGCCGGACACCTCCCGGGCGATGCACCCAGACAGAAAGGTCTTGCCCAGGCCCGTGCCGCCGGAGAACAGCAGATTTTCCACCGGGCAGTCGGGGAACTGCTCCGCAAAGCTGCGGCACATGGCGACGATCCGCTCCATATTCTCCCGGGGGGAGTATTTGGCCCCGGGCCACGGCGCAGCGCTGTATACATTCAGGCTGAGTTTGCCAAAGTTCTGTTCGTCGGTGAGGTTCAGCAGAGCGGTGAGCTCCTTCATCTGCTCCTGAGCACACAGCGCCCTCAGGCAGGCGCACATGCCCGCCCCATCCCAGCCGGTGTCCCCGCAGCGGGGGCAGGCGGGCTTGCCGTCCAGGGCGTCGGGCTCGTACCCCAGGCCCTTCAGCAGCTCCGCCCGCCGGGCCTGGAGGGCCAGATTCTCCGCCCGGACGGCCCGCAGCTCCGGCCCGTCGGGGGTCACGGCCCTGCCGGACAGGGCCAACTCCGCCAGCTGGGCCATGGTACCCCGGAGGGCCCGGTCCACCGCCGCCAGCTCCGGCTGCCGGCGGTACAGCTCCTGCTCCAGCGCCCAGCGCTCCCGCTCCCGCCGCTCCCGGCGGCGCTGGAGCCGGGCGGAGGCCCGCTGTACGATCTTCTCCTCATAGGCCATGTCTCTCACCGTCCTTCTGCTGTGCTAAGAACTGGTCCAGCCAGTCCGTGCTCTCCTGAATGCTCTTGGCGGAGGGCTGGCAGGTATCGCCCCCCGGCCGGGGGCCGGGCTGGGCCTGGGCGGCCCGCTTGGGGGGCTTTTCCCCCGCCAGCACCTGTTCCGGCGTGGTCCAGCCGGACTGCTTCCACGCCAGCAGGATCTTGTTCATGTACGGCCAGTTCATCTGGCCCTTGCGGTACACCGTCCGCTCCCACGCCAGGCGGAGGAGCTCGTCGCTGAAGCCCATGTCCACCCAGGCGGCGATGAACTCCCGCTCCTTCTCCACGGCGGGGCGGCGCTGGGCGACCCCCACGAGGGACAGGATCTCCCACTCCCGGCGGTCCACCGTCTGCTCCCGCCGGAGGTATTCCTCCGCCAGCTCCAGGCTGTCCAGCCCCAGCCGCTTCCAGCGGTAGCCCTCCCGCTGGATCTGGGTCATGCGGGGCATGGCGGAGGGGCTGCCCTTCTGGCGGCGGACGGTGCGGATCACGTGGCCCACCAGCTGGACGATGACCTCCGGCGGCAGGGCCAGGCCGTCGTACAGGCTGTAGAGCGCCGTCAGGTCGGCGTCGCTGAGCTTGCGGCCCAGCTGGCGCTCCACCTCCAGGTAGAGGCTGCGGAAGTCGGGCTCCCCCTCCAGGGCGGCCAGCACGTCGGCCCGCTCGTAGCTGCGCTTGGGGGGCTCCTCCTGCGGCGGCGCGGCGGGGGCATCCTCCCTGGCCTGGGCCAGGCCCATGGACACCAGGGCGGCGTAGGCGGCGTCCAGCCGGGGGCGGTCCCAGTGGAGGGCGGCGGCGGCTCGGCGGGGCTCGCCGCAGTCCAGCAGCGCCAGGTAGAGCAGGGCGCAGTCCCCGTCCCCCCGGGCGGTCAGGGCCCGGGCCGCCTGGGCCGACATGGACAGTATCTCGTTGGGCAGCAGCAGCGCGGACACGGGCCTCACCTCTCTCGTTCTGATAGGAACTTTTATTTTACATGATGCGGCGGAAAATGACAAGCCCCCGGACGGAAAAGTCCGGGGGCTTCGGCGCGTCAAGGTCTGAATGAGGGCTTTTTATTCCGCCGCAGCTGCCGCCAGCAGCCGCTGATAGTCCGCCAGCAGGATGGGTCCCCGCCCGTGGACCAGCTGGGCCGCCGTGACAAGGCCGCGCTGCACCGCCCAGGCCGCCGGGGCCTGGGCCCAGCCGGACACACCGGGAATGGGCGCCCCGCCGGGCACCAGGGGGCTGCCGGCGCAGCGGTACAGCAGGGCCAGGGCCTGCTCCAGCGTCAGATCCTCCTCCGGGGCGAAGCGGCTGCCGCCGCAGCCGGTGACGATGCCCCTGTCCTGGGCCCAGCCCACGGCGTACCAGCAGGACATCATCCCCGTGACGTCGGCAAATTCCGGCGTGTGCAGTTCAAAATCCCCTGCCGCCTGGTAAAGCAGCTCCGCCGCCTGCCCCCGGCTGACGGTGGGGGCGTCCGCCCGGGACCAGTGGACCTCCGCCCGGTCCAGCCACCAGCGGCTGAGGCTCTCGAAGCCGGAGTCGGTGCCCAGAGCCAGCCACACCCGGCCGTCCTCGTCCGGCACGGCGGTCACGGTGACGGAAAAATCCTTCCACTCGTAGGCATCGGGGATGCGGCTGTCGAATTTCGTCAGGTCGCCCACCAGCCGCATGTCGGGCCCGTCGGCACGCTGGTTGCCCTTGTCGATGTTCAGCCGGTAGGTGCCCAGGTCGTCCGCCGTCCGGGCGGGCTCTGTGCCGGCGACGCCGGCCTTCACGTAGACGGAGCTCCCGGGGGAGCCGCCCACGCCGAACTGGCCGCCCTCCACGTTGGTGGCGATGCGGAAGGAGATCCGAAACACGCAGGGCACCCCTGCGGGCAGGCCGGAGAGCTCCCGGTACCAGCCCATGAACAGGTCGTCGCTGTGGTTGTTGCCCGCCAGACACAGGCCGTTCCCGGCCCCTTCCACGGGGACGGCGCCCCAGCTGTGCTCCAGCTCGTAAAATTCATCCACGCCCTCGCCGGCGGGATAATCTGCGAAGATGGGGACAAAGCCCTCATCCCCGGTCTCGAAATCAAAGCGGGCGGCCCCGCTGGCCGCGGCCGACGCCGCTCCCGCAGGCAGGACTCCCGCCAGCAGGGCCAGAGTCAGTGCCGCGGCGGCGATCATGCGTCCGTGCAGTTTCATCGTTATGTTTCCTCCTGAGATGTGGTTTGATTGCCGGCACTCAGTAGGACGCAGGGAGCAGGGAAAAAGTTCCCGTTCAGTTGGGGATAAAATACAAATTTACATCCACCGGGGCGGCGATGCCGTCCACCTGGCCCTGGCTGGTGTACTGCCACATGGTGAAGGAATAGCGGAAATCGGGCCAGGCGTCGTACTGGGCGAACCACGTCTCGTACTCCGTCAGGGCCCGGAGGTCCAGCTTGATGTACCCGCAGTAGCGGTTGCAGTAGAACATGGCCCGGTAGCCCGCCGCCTCCACCGCCTCGCAGAAGGCGGCCGCCCCGGCGGTGATCTCCGCGGGCTCCACGCCGGTGGTGCGGGCCTCGCCGCCGTCCAGATACTCCCAGTCCAGGGCCACAGGCATGGTGAGGTCGTACCCCGCGATGCGCTCCAGTACCCAGGCGGCCTCCTCCAGGCCCTCCTCCTCGTTGATGACCTGGGAGAAGAAGTACACCCCCACCCGCAGGCCCGCCGCCAGCGCGCCCTCGATGTTGCGGGTGAAATAGCTGTCGTCATACAGCCCGCCGGAGCGGGTGAAGCGCCCGCCCACCCGGATCATGGCGAAGTCGTACCCCGCGGCCTTCACCGCCGGCCAGTCGATGTCCCCCTGATAGCCGGACACGTCCACCCCCCGCAGGACGGTGTAGCCCGCCCCCGTGTAGGTGACGGCATCGTCCTCCCACCGGAACTCCGCCGGGTCGTAGGGGTTCAGGGGCACGCCCTCCAGGGGGTCCACCCAGTAGTTGCTGTACCGGAAGGCCCCGGCGGATACGTCCGCGCCCGCCATGGCGCAGGCCAGGGCCGCCAGCTCCGCCCGGGTAAGGGGGGCCTCCGGCCGGAACAGGCCGCCCTCCTCCCGCCAGACGTTTTTCTCCCACAGCTTGACCACATAGCCGTCGGCGCAGTCGGCATAGGGGCTCTCCCCGGCGATGGACAGCAGGTCCAGCCCCCGGGCGGCCATGGCTGCCGCTGTCAGGCGGGTCACCGGGGCGTCCAGGTCGAGCTCCTGGGTGGAGAGCACCAGCCGGTGGGCGGCCGCCTGCTCCTCCAGAGGCTCCGCCGCCTGCCCCAGGGCACGCAGCAGGGCGGCGAGCACCGTGCGGCCGTCGGCGGCCTCGTCCGGGCCGAAGGAGCCGTCCGCCCGGACCTCCAGATAGCCCGCCTCCACCGCCTGGACGATGGCGTCATACCGGGCGTCCTGCCGCGCCACGTCGGGAAAACGCGGCCCCCGGTCCAGCCACAGCAGCACGCCCCCGGCGATGACCGCGGCGATCACGCAGA
The DNA here is from genome assembly GCA_963647775.1 of Anaerovibrio sp. Classification (GTDB taxonomy): domain Bacteria; phylum Bacillota; class Clostridia; order Oscillospirales; family Oscillospiraceae; genus Enterenecus. The sequence goes on along the minus strand of CAVJBM010000174.1, from coordinate 4,706 downwards.
GCAGCAAAATGCGCCGCTTCACGGCCCTCACTCCCTTTCAACGGTTTTCTCCCATTCTACCCGATGGCCCCCGGCTTGGCAAGGCGGAGAAAAAATTTAACAAATCCGTTGACAAAGTCCGCCCCCTGTGCTATGCTCCGTTTTGACAAGAAAAGTTGTCATTTTGCAAAAGATACTTTTCATTTGTGGGGAGGGATGGCTGTGCGGCTGCGCAACCGGCTCAAGACCTACCGGGCGGAGCTTGGCGTGAACCAGCAGGAGCTGGCCCGGCTGGCCGGGGTATCCCGGCAGACCATCAGCCTCATCGAGCGGGGGGATTACGCCCCGTCGGTGGCGCTGGCCCTGACGCTGGCCCGCATCTGCGGCGTCCGGGTGGAGGATATTTTCAGTTTGGAGGACGAAGAGACATGAACGAACGCGATATGGAGATCAGGCGGGACAACAAAAAGGCCCTGCCCAAATTTGTGGTCAAGACGGTGCTGTGCTGCCTGGTGGGCGGCGTGATCGGCTTTCTGGCCGCCTTTTTCGGCGCGGACCGGCTGGCCGACGTGCTGAGGGCGGCGGGGGACTGGTTCGGCCGGAGCCTGGCCCCGTGGCTGCTGGCGGCCTGCGCCGCGGCCAGCCTGGCGGTGGGTCTGCCCCTGTACGCCCGGACCCGGGCCCTGGCCGACCGCTGGGACGGCGAGGACATGGACGCCTACGACCGCATCGACCGCCAGCTCACCCGCAACCAGAAGATCAACAGCTTCCTGCTGATCTGCGGCTTCTTCCTGCCGGCCGCCTCCTACGCCGGCGGCTTCGCCGACGGGGAGAAGGCCCCGTCCCGCTTTGTGGGCATGGCCGTGGCCATCGTCTCCTTCTTTGTGCTGATCGTCGCCCAGCTTCGCCTGAGCCAGAAGACCGTGGACCTGGCCAAAAAGCTCTGCCCGGAGAAGCGGGGCTCCGTCTACGACCGGAACTTCCAGGCCCAGTGGCTGGACAGCTGTGACGAGGCCGAGCGGGCCCTCATCGGCCAGTGCGCCTACCGGGCCTACCGGGCGGTGAATCTGGCCTGCGTCATCCTGTGGTGCGTGTTCACCGTCGCCGCCCTGTTCCTGAACACCGGGCTGCTGCCGCCGCTGGCGGTGTGCATCGTCTGGGGGGTGTCCAACGGCACCTACCTCCACTGGGCTGGCAAGCTGTCCGGCATCCCCGCTGCGGGAGGGGTGAGCGCCCCGTGAGCGAGAAACGGACCTCCGCCGGGGCGGTGCTGGCCGCCCTGGGCAAGGCGGTGTGCTATCTGCTGCTGTTCCTGCTGTGTCAGGTGCTGGTGACGGCGGTGTTCACTCTGGCCGCCGCCCTCAGCCTGCTGCCCGCCTGGTCGGGGGAGCCCGCCGGCCTGGTGTCCGCAGCCATGGCCATGGTGATGAGCCGGGCCGGGCTCATCACCCTCATCTCCGACCTGGCGGTGCTGGTGATTTTAATTGTATTCTTCCTCCTCCGGCGGAAAAAGCCCCTGGCGGAGGCGGGTCTGGTGCGGACGGAGCCCGTCTGCGTGGGGGCGGCCTGCGCCGCCGCGCCCCTGCTGTACGCCGTCGTCAGCACCGTGCTCTCCCTGCTGCCGGAGGCGTGGCTGGAGCGCTATGCCGATGCCTCCGCCGCCCTGGCCCAGGACGACGTCTTTACCGTTCTGGCCACGGTGGTGCTGGCCCCCATCACGGAGGAGGTCATCTTCCGTGGGCTCATCTTCTCCCGGCTGGAGCGGGCCATGCCCGGCTGGCTGGCGGCGGTGCTGTCCGCGCTGGCCTTCGGCCTGTGCCATGGGCAGCCGGTGTGGATGGCCTACGCCTTCGTGCTGGGGCTGGTGTTCGCCTTCCTGCGGCTGCGGACGGGGTCCATCCTGCCCTCCCTGCTGGCCCACTTCATCTTCAACGGCATCAGCCCCGCGGCCCAGCGGCTGGGGGACGCCGGGGTGGGGGACGGGCCCATCCTCATTGCCCTGGTGGTCGTCGGCGTGCTGGGCTGCGTTCTGGCCCGCCGGGGCTTCCGGCTGATGCTGCGCCCCGGGGGGCAGGGCAACCGGAGTTGACCCAGTCTGTTAAGCCCGGTTGTTTGATTGGCCGGGGCCCCGGCGTTATAATGAGAGCACGCCAATACAGAGAGGGAGAATGTATCCAATGGAACTGATTCTGGATCAGGTGAAAAAGAGCTTCGGCCAGAAGGAGGTCCTCCGCGGGGCCAGCTTCACCTTCGGCCAGGCGGGCATCTACGGCCTGCTGGGCCGCAACGGGGCGGGCAAGACCACCCTGTTCAACTGCCTGTCCGACGAATTCCCGCCGGACAGCGGCACCGTCCGCCTGTCGGACGGCGGGGCCCTCCGCCCCCTGGCCCAGGGGGACGTGGGCTACGTGCTGTCCACGCCGGTGGTGCCGGAATTCCTCACAGGCTACGAGTTCGTGAAGTTTTTCCTGGAAATTTCCGGCGACCCCGGCCGCACCGGCCGCACGCCGGACGACTGGCTGGCCCTGGTGGGCATCGACAAGGAGGACCGCCGCCGCCTGATGCGGGGATACTCCCACGGCATGAAGAACAAGGTGCAGATGCTGTGCTTCCTCATCGGCCGCCCGCCGGTGATCCTGCTGGACGAGCCGCTGACCTCCTTCGACGTGGTGGCCGCCCTGGAGATGAAAAACCTCCTGCGGGAGATGAAGGACGAGCACATCATCATCTTCTCCACCCATATCCTCCAGCTGGCCGCCGACCTGTGCGACGAGATCGTCATTCTCAGCCACGGCCTGCTGGAGGAGGTGGACCGCGCTCTCATCCACACCCCGGAGTTCGAGGCGCGCATCATCGATCTGCTGCGGGACGAGCCCGCCCCCGGGGAGGTCCAGGCATGACCGCCCCCGTCATCCTGCGCATCGACGCCGCCATGCGGGGCAACCGGGTGATCTACTGGCTGGGCCGCATCCCGCTGATCCGGCGGCTGGTGTCCGATACGCTCTATTCCGCGGATGAGGGCAGGCTGGCCCTGTCCGTCGTGCTGTGGCTGTTCCGGGCGCTGAAGGCGGTGCTGTGGAACGCCCTGTGCGTGTTCTGCCTGTGCGTGCTGCCCCTGCTGGCCGTCCGGTATCCGGAGGACGTCCTCCCGCCGCCGGCGGCCTTCGGCGCCTTCTGCTGGCTGGTGTTCGTCTTTTACTTTCTGGCCGGGGCGGCCCTGAGCCCCTGCGCCGTGACCCCCTCCCAGCTGAAATACACCTGCGTGCGCATGATGGGCATGGATGCCCGCCGCTGCGTCCTCGGCGACCTGGCCATCCGGCAGACCGGCCGGGCCCTGTCCCTGCTGGCGGTGCTGCTGGCCGCCTGCGGCCTGTTCCGGCAGGGGGCGGGCGTCGCCCTGCTGCTGACGCTGGAGGCGGTCTCCGCCCGGCTGGTCTTTGAGGCCCTCCACCTGCTGGCCTGTGCCGGGCGGCGGAGGTCCCTGGCCGGGCGGGTGTGGTTCATGCTCACCGTGTGCGCCCTGGCCTTGGCCGGCGGGCTGGTCCCCCTGTTTCTTTGGGACGCAGAGGCCCCCTGGCTGCTGACCTGGCCCGCCGCCGTCATCGCCCTGCTGGCCGCCGGCGGCAGTCTGCTGGCTCTGCTCCGCTTTCCCCGCTGGTACCGGCTGACCCTGGATGCCTGCGCCCCGGAAAGGATCTTTGCCGGCGCGGCCAAGAAATCCGACGCCCAGTTCAAGGACGTGAGGCTCCAGGACAGCGACCTCACTGCCGAGGGGGACTGCGCCAACCTCTCCGGCTGGCCCTATCTCCAGGCCCTGTTCTTCCGCCGCCACCGGCGGATGATGTACAAGCCCCTGCGGCTCATGCTCATCATCGAGGCCGCCGTCACCGTCCTGGGCTGCGCCGCCCTGTTCATCCTCTGCCCGGAGCGGGAGGCCGCCCCGGTGTTCGACCATGTCACCCTCGTGCTGCCCTACTGCGTGTTCTTCCTGTACGTGGTGCAGAACAACGTCCTCGGCAGCCGCATCACCCGGGCCATGTTCCACAACTGCGACCTGGCCATGCTGAAGTTCGGCTGGTACCGCCAGCCCGGCGCAGTGCTGAGGAACTTTCTCCTCCGCTTCCGGCGGCTGTGCGGGGTAAATCTGCTGCTGTCCGCCGCCACGGCGGCCATGCTCACCCTGCTCACCCTCTGCGCCGGCGGCCGGCCGCCCCTGGGGCAGTATCTGCTGTTCACGGCCGCCCTGCTCTGCCTGGGGGTGTTCTTCGCCGTCCACTCCCTGGGCATGTACTATCTGTTCCAGCCCTACACCGCCGACCTCAAGGCCAAGAATCCCTTCTTCAACATCATCAACATGGTCATGTATGTGCTGTGCTACGCCTGCATCCAGATCCGCTCCACCCCCGCCTGGTTCACCCCCCTGGTGGTGGCGGTGACGGTGGTCTACTCCGCCCTGGTACTCACTCTGGTGCGTGTCCGCGCACCGCGGACATTCCGGGTAAAGTGACCGAAGATCCTCCTGAATACTGTCAAAAAAGCGCGGATATCCCGCGCTTTTTTGCCGCCCGTTCCACCCAGAATTTTCCTCGTCAAGCTGCACAAAATGCTGCCAGATCTTAGGAGGAAAATGATAAGAGGATGGCTCATCCTCTTTCGTTTCGCCGGAAAATTAAAAAGGAGGAAATTCCAAATGAGAAATCTGAAGAAGATTCTCGCGCTGGTGCTGT
>CAVJBM010000173.1:0-7114 GCA_963647775.1 Anaerovibrio sp. | reverse complement strand
CATCATCTTCTTCTGGGTGGCCCGCATGATCTTCTCCGGCATGGAGCAGATGAAAAAGGAACCCTTCAAGACGGTGTTTATCCACGGCCTTGTCCGCGACGACAAGGGCCGCAAGATGTCCAAGTCCCTGGGCAACGGCATCGACCCGCTGGAGATGGCCGAGAAATACGGTGCCGACGCCCTGCGGTTCAATCTGGTGTCCGGCAACGCCCCCGGCAACGACATGCGCTTCTACGTGGAGAAGTGCGAGGCCATGCGCAACTTCGCCAATAAGATCTGGAACGCCAGCCGCTTCGTGATGATGAACCTCACCGTGGAGGACTGCGCCCTGCCGGAGACCCTGGAGCAGGAGGACAAGTGGATCCTGTCCAAGCTGAACCGGGTGGTGAAGGAGGTCACCGAGAACATGGAGGCCTTCGAGCTGGGCGTGGCCGCCGCCAAGGTGTACGACTTCATCTGGAGCGACTTCTGCGACTGGTATATCGAGCTGACCAAGGCCCGCCTCCAGGGGGAGGACCAGCAGGCCAAGGAGAACGCTCAGCGGGTGCTGGTGTACGTTCTCACGGACATTCTCAAGCTGCTGCACCCCTATATGCCCTTCATCACCGAGGAGATCTGGCAGGCTCTGCCCCACGAGGGGGACTACCTGATGACCAGCGCCTGGCCCGTGTGGCGGGCGGAGCTGGACTTCCCGGAGGCCGAGGCGGCCACCGAGTCCGTCATGGCGGTCATCAACGCCGTCCGCTCCCGCCGGGCGGAGATGAACGTGCTCCCCTCCCGCAAGGCGGATCTGACCATCGTCACCGCCCTGGGCGACGTGTTCCGGGCGGGCCAGGGCTTCCTGAAGCGGCTGGCCGGCGCGGCGGGCGTCACCGTCACCGATGCGGAGCCCGCCGACACCAAGGGCATGGTCTCCGACGTGACCCACGACGCCAAGATCTATATGCCCCTGGCCGAGTTGGTGGACCTGGAGAAGGAGAAGGCCCGCATCGCGAAGGAGCTGGGCAAGAAGGAGGGCGAGCTGAAGGGCCTGCTGGGTAAGCTGGCCAATCAGGGCTTTCTCTCCAAGGCCCCCGCCGAGGTGGTGGCCGCCGAGCAGGACCGGGCGGAAAAGCTGAAGGCCCTGCTGGCCAAGCTGAAGGAGCAGCTGTCCGCCATGGAGTAAGGCCGGCTTCCTTCCAAAATACAGCACAATGCCCCTCCCGGAGAACCGGGAGGGGCATTGTTTTTGTAAAAGCACCTATTGACTTGAGTCCCAAATGGGATTATAATAGCTGCCATAAATCCCAAATGGGACTGAAAGGAGGCGCGCCGGCGTGGGATATGAGATGCAGAAACTCCACGATGCGGTCAACCAGGGGATCATCCAGTGCCGCGGCGTTTATGCGGCGTGGGCCAAGGCCCACGGCATCAGCTATCACCGCCTGCTGGTGCTGTGTACCGTCCGTGAGTGCGGAGGCTGCACCCAGAAGCAGATCTGCGACAGATACCTGCTGCCCCGCCAGACGATGCATAACACCATCAACGGTATGCGGGCGGAGGGTCTGCTGGCAGAGAGCCAGGAGTACAGTCAGGGCCGGGAAAAGGGCTTTGTACTGACGGGAAAGGGGAGCGCGTATGCCGCGCCGCTGCTGCGGGATCTCGGTGAGATGGAGGAGCGCGCCGGGCGGCGGATGGGCGCGGAGAAGATCAGACGGATGACCGAACTGGTTCAGGAGTATGACCGGGAACTGGCTGCGGCGATGGAGGAACAGAAAAAACATGAGCACGGCACAGACTGAGCCCCTGGAGGGCAGCTTTTTCGGCACGGAGCGCATCTGGCGCATCCTGCTGCGCATTGCGCCGCCGGTGATGCTGGCCCAGCTGATCCAGGCCATGTACAATATTGTGGACAGCTTTTTTGTGGGCCGCTGGTCGGGGGACGCCCTCACGGCCCTGACGGTGATCTACCCCCTCCAGCTGGTGGACATCGCCCTGGCGGTGGGCACCGGCGTGGGAGTTAACACCTATATGGCCCGCAAGTTCGCCCAGGGCAGGCAGCGGGACGCCGACGGCGCCGCCGGCACCGGCATGGTGCTGGCCCTGATCTCCTGGGCGGTATTCGCCCTGGTGTCGGTGCTCATCATGCGGCCCTATGTGCGCACCTCCGCCACCTCCCCCGCCGCCATTGAGGACGCCGTGACCTATGGCACCATCGTCTGCGCCGGCAGCATCGGCGTGTTTCTGGAGGGCTGCTGGACCAAGGTCCACCAGGCCCGGGGCAACATGCGCCTGCCCATGATCGCCCAGATCGTGGGGGCCCTGACCAACATCGTGCTCGACCCGCTGCTCATCTTCGGCGTGGGCCCCTTCCCGGTCATGGGGGTGGCCGGGGCGGCGTGGGCCACGGTGCTGGGGCAGGTGACGGCGGCGGTCATCACCGGCGTGGGCGGCTTCCGCCGGCCCCCCGGCGTGAAGCGGATGCTCCGCTATGCCGGGCGCATCTACCACTACGGCTACTCCTCCATCGCCATGCAGCTGCTGTACACCGTGTACATCGTGGGGCTGAACGTGATCCTGGCGGGGTTTTCCGACGCGGCGGTGACGGTGCTGGGCCTGTACTACAAATTGCAGAGCTTCTTTTTCATCCCCCTCTTCGGCCTTCAGACCTGCATCGTGCCCGTGCTCAGCTTCAACTACACCCGGGGGGCCTACGCCCGCTGCCGGGAGATCATGCGGGACTCCCTGCTGGTGTCGGCGGGCTTCATGGTGCTGGGCATCATCGCCTTCTGGTTCTTCCCGGTGCCCATGATGCGCATTTTCTCCCGCAGTGAGGAGGTCTTTGCCATCGGCCGGGTGGCCTTCCGCATCATCGGGGCCAGCTTCCTGCCCGTGGCGGTGTCGCTGATGCTGCCGGTGTTCTTCCAGGCCATCGGCGAGGGCGGGCTCAGCCTGCTGCTGTCCGTCACCCGGCAGGTGGTCTGCCTGGTGCCCATCTTCTGGGCTCTGTCCAGGCTCGGGCTGGACTACGCCTGGCTGTCCTTCCCCATTTCGGAGACGGTGACGGGGGCCGTGGGCCTCGTCCTCTACTTCCGGGAGGTGCGCCGCTGGTGCCGCATGGGGGACGGCCGGCCCCTGACTTAAAGCGAAAAGCCCGGCGGGGTATCCCGCCGGGCTTTAATTCTGCCCATCCAGCATCAGCTCCCGCAGGTGGCCCACCGCCCGCCGCTCCAGCCGGGACACCTGCACCTGGCTGACCCCCAGCACCCGGGCCGTCCGGTCCTGGGTGAAGCCCCGGTAGAACCGCAGCAGAATGACCATCCGCTCCCGCTCCGGCAGGTCGGCCACCGCCTGGCGGAGGGTGAGCTTTTCCACCAGCTCCTCCTCGATGCCGCCGCTGGTGAGGACCGACTCCAGGGAGAAGCCCTCCTCGCTCTCGCTCTGGATGGAGGCCACCGACTGCATGGCGGCGTCCGCCGCGGCGATGTCCTCGGCCTCCATGCCCGTGGCCTCCGCCAGCTCGGACAGGGTGGGCTCCCGCCCCAGCCGCTGGCTGAGGGCCTGCCGGGCCTGGGCCAGGGAGGCCGCCCGCTCCTTCACCGTGCGGCTGACCTTCACCGCCCCGTCGTCCCGCAGGTAGCGGCGGATCTCCCCGGCGATCTTGGGCACGGCGTAGGTGGAGAACTGGGTGCCGTAGGCGGGGTCGAACCCCCGCACCGCCTTGAGAAAGCCCAGGCAGCCCAGCTGGTACAGGTCCTCCGGCTCCACGCCCCGGCCGTAGTACCGCCGGGCCACCGACCAGACCAGCCCGCTGTTGTCCAGCAGGAGCCGCTCGCAGGCGTCGTTGTCGCCGGCCCGGGCGGCCTCCAGCAGGGTGGGGGTGTCCAGCCGGCTCATCGGGGCGCGCCCGCCCGGGGGGCGATGCGCTTGACCATGGTGACGGTGGTGCCCTTTCCAGGGGCGGAGCGCACCCGCAGGCCGTCCATAAAGCTCTCCATGATGGTGAAGCCCATGCCGGAGCGCTCCTCGCTGCCGGTGGTGAACAGGGGCTCCCGGGCCCGGGCCACGTCGGGGATGCCCACCCCGGCGTCCTTCACCTGGATCTCCAGCCGGTTCCCCTCCAGCAGGCGCAGGCGGAGGGTGATCCTCCCCAGCCGGTCAGGGTAGGCGTGGACGATGGCGTTGGTCACCGCCTCGCTGACGGCGGTCTTGACGTCCGCCAGCTCGTCCAGGGTGGGATCCAGCCGGGCGGCAAAGCAGGCGGCGGCGGTGCGGGCGAAGCCCTCGTTGGCGGAGCGAGAGGGAAAGGTCATGGTCACATGGTCGATGTCTTTCATCTATGTAGCCCTCCTTAGTCAAGTTGAATCAGCCGGCCCAGGCCGGCGGCGTCCAGCACCTTCCGGGGCTGGGTGGGGATGGCGGTGACCCGCAGGGAGCCGCCCAGCCGGTCCATGGCCCGCTTGGCTCCCATGAGCAGGGCGATGCCCGAGCTGTCCATAAAGGTGACGCCGGACAGGTCCAGGGTCAGCCGCCGGGGCAGCAGGGTGGAGACGGCCTGGTCCAGCTCCCGCATCATGGCCCGGGCCCCGTGGTGGTCGATCTCGCCGGAGAGGGTCAGGGTGACCCCGCCCTCCCGGCCGGTGATGGAAATGGGCATGGCTTGTCCTCCTCTTGGCTGTTTGGAAGGATTATACTCCCGCCGCCGGGCGAGATCTGCCGAAAAAGGGGGGAGGGGGAAGAAAATGGCGGGCCTGCCCCGGCCCGCCGTTGGCTCTTTACTTTTTCCGCCGGAGAGAGTAGAATGAAAGCACTACTTTACAGGCGAGGTGCTGTGCATTGAACAACACGCTGTACATCGTGGTCCCCTGCTACAACGAGCAGGAGGTCCTGCCCGAGACCTCCCGCCGGCTGCGGGCGAAGCTGGAGCAGCTGATGGACGCCGGAAAGATCAGCCGGGACAGCCGGGTGCTCTTCGTCAACGACGGCTCCAGGGACGACACCTGGGCCATCATCGCCCGGCTCCACGGGGAGTGCCCTCTGTTCTGCGGGGTGGACCTCAGCCGCAACCGGGGCCACCAGAATGCCCTGCTGGCCGGGCTGATGACCGCCAAGGACCGGGCGGACATGGTCATCTCCATGGACGCCGACCTTCAGGACGACGTGGACGCGGTGGACGCCATGGTGGACAAGTATCTGGACGGGTGCGACATCGTCTACGGCGTGCGCTCCTCCCGGAAGAAGGACACCTTCTTCAAGCGCTTCACCGCCGAGGGCTTCTACCGCCTGATGAACAGGCTGGGGGCGGAGACGGTGTTCAACCACGCGGACTACCGCCTGATGTCCCGCCGGGCGCTGGAGGGTTTGGCCCAGTTCCGGGAGGTGAACCTCTTCCTCCGGGGCATCGTGCCCATGATCGGCTACCGCACCGACACCGTGGAGTACGAGCGGGGGGAGCGCTTCGCCGGCGAGAGCAAGTACCCCCTGAAGAAGATGCTGGCCTTCGCCATGGAGGGCATCACCTCCCTGTCGGTGAAGCCCCTGCGGATGATCACGGCCCTGGGCTGCGGGGTGTTTTTCATCTCCATCGTCATGATCATCTACAACATCATCCGCTGGGCCTGCGGGGCCACGGTGGCGGGGTGGGCGTCCCTGTCCTGCTCCGTGTGGTTCCTGGGCGGGCTGATCCTGCTGTGCCTGGGCGTGGTGGGCGAGTATGTGGGCAAGCTGTATCTGGAGAGCAAGGACCGCCCCCGGTACATCATCCGGGAGGTGCTGGAGGATACCCATGAAAAAGCTGATTGACCTCTACCGCAAGCACAGGGAGATCGTCAACTACCTGATCGTGGGGGTGCTCACCACGGTGGTGAGCCTGGTGGTGTACTACGGCCTGACCCTCACGGTGCTGGACCCGGAGCAGGCGGTCCAGCTCCAGGCGGCCAACGTGATCTCCTGGGTCGCCGCGGTGGTGTTCGCCTACTTCACCAATCGCCGCTTCGTGTTCGAGAGCCGCAGCCCGAACATGCTGAAGGAGGCCGCGGCCTTTTTCGCCGCCCGGCTGTCCACCCTGCTGCTGGACATGGCCCTCATGTTCCTGCTGGTGACGCTGCTGAAGTGCAACGACAAGATCGCCAAGCTGGCGGTACAGGCGGCGGTGATCGTGGCCAACTATGTGCTGAGCAAGTTCCTGGTGTTCAAAAAGAAGAAATAAAACAGGAGCGCGGGCCTGCGGCCCGCGCTCCTGTTTTATCTGTTGAAAAGTTTGCGGCGTTTTTGCGCATTTATTTGACCTTGATGGTCATCAGCAGCTCGCCGGCCTTGACGCTGGCGCCGTCGCTCACCAGCACCTTGTCCACCACGCCGGCCATGCGGGCCACCACGGAGGTCTCCATCTTCATGGCCTCGATGACGGCCAGCACCTGGTTCTCCGCCACGGCGTCGCCGGGCTTCACGTTGACCTTGGACACCATGCCCGGGATGGAGGAGCCCACCTGGCTCTTGTCCTCCGGGTCGGCCATGACCACCGTGCGGCCCTTGACCTGGGCGCTCTTGTCGGGCACGGCCACCTCCCGGCGCATACCGTTGAGCTCGAAGTTCACCGTGCGGGTGCCGTCGTCGTTCTGGTCGCCCAGGCCCAGGTATTTGATGACCAGGGTCTTGCCGTCCTCAATGTTGATCTTGTTGCTCTCGCCCAGGGCCATGCCGTTGAAGAACACGTGGCTGCCCATGCGCATGATGTAGCCGTACTCCTTCCGGTGCTCCCGGTAGTCCTTGTAGACCTTGGGAAACAGGCAGTAGGACAGCATGGCCCGGCGGTTGATGGGCTGGCCGCCCATGAAGGGCTCCATCTCGGCGCGGATCCTGTCGAAGTCCACGGGGGGCAGCAGCTCGCCGGGGCGGCAGGTGATGGCGGGCTCGCCCTTGAGCACTACCTCCTGCAGGCCCTCCGGCTGGAAGCCCCAGGCCGGCTGGCCCATCATGCCCTTGAAGTAGGATACCACGGAGTCCGGGAAGGAGAGGCTTTTGCCCTTCTCCACAATGTTCTCGGGGGTCAGGTCGTTCTGCACCATGAAGATGGCCAGGTCGCCCACCATCTTGGAGGAGGGGGTCACCTTCACGATGTCGCCCAGCATCTCGT
>CAVJBM010000172.1:0-10165 GCA_963647775.1 Anaerovibrio sp. | reverse complement strand
CCGCCGCCATGACCGGCGGCCAGGACGGCGAGGACGACGAGGCCCTGCGGGAGCGGGTGCTGGCCACCTGCCGCCGCCTGCCCAACGGGGCCAACAGCGCCTTCTACCGGCAGGCGGCCCTGGCGCTGGACGGCGTGGCCGCGGTGAAGGTGCTCCCCCGCAATCGGGGCGTGGGCACCGTGGACGTGGTGGTCACCGCCCCGGAGGGGATGCCCGACGACAGTCTCATCACCCGGGTGCAGGACTACTTTGACGGCGTGCGGGAGATCGCCGTCAGCGTCAAGGCCCTGAAGCCCACGGCCAGGACGGTGGATGTGTCCATCAGCCTGACGGCGGCGGAGGGGCAGGAGTTCTCCGCCCTGTCCGACCGGGTGAAGGCCGCGGCGGCGGGCTGGTTCACCGGGGACAAGCTGGGCCGGCCGGTGCTCCAGGCGGAGCTGACCGCCCTGGTGTTCGCCCTGGAGGGCGTGGCCAACTGCGCCGTGACCATCGACGGCGGCGACGCGGCGGGGGAGGGGAGCACCCTCCCCGTGCTGGGGACGTGCACCGTCACCCAGGCGGAGAGCTGAGGGGGCGCGGCATGGATCACGAGCAGAATTTAGTAGACCTGCTGCGGCCCCTGGGGGTGTACGACCTGAGCGCCGCCGCCCTCAACCGGGGGGAGCTGGCGGCCTACGGCGCGCTGCTGGACGAGGGGGGCACGGCCCTGGAGGACACGGCCCGGGAGATGTCCCTGACCACGGCGGAGGGCTTCGGCCTGGCCGCGGTGGAGGACCTGCTGCCCTACCGCCCGGTGAGCGACACCCCGGAGCAGCGCCGGCGGGCCCTGGCGGCCCTGCTGCGCATCGGCGGGGACAGCTTCACCCTGGCCGCCGTGAACGACACCCTCTCCGGCTGCGGCATCAACGCCCGGGCCGCCGAGGGGGACCAGCCGGGGTATGTGGAGGTGTCCTTCCCCGACGCGGCGGGCATACCCGCCGGGTTCCAGGCCCTGCGGGCCATCATCGAGGACATCCTGCCCTGCCACCTGGAGATCACCTATGTGTTCTGGTACAACAGCTGGAGCGACCTGGCGGGCCGCCTGCCCACCTGGGGCGCGGCGGCGGAGACGGGCAGGACCTGGTATGAGCTGGCCACCTGGAAGCCCTGAGCCCCGTGAAATTCTCCATCCGCCCGCCGGCGGATGGAGAATTTTTAGATATTTCCAATAAAAACTATTGACAATCCGCCGAATCTATAGTATAGTATAGCCAGAGGAGGGGTGAGCCCCATGTGGAAGTGAGCCGACTCCCCAAGCGATGGGAACGCAGCGAAATACCCGGCCCTGTTCCAAACGCGCTCCATTGAGCAAAAGACCCTGTCCGCAGTCGGTCAACCGGTTTGAAGAAGCAGACACAGGCGTATGTTCGGGCGAGACCCAGCGTGAACCCCAAGAAAGTCGAGGAAAGTCCATTGGAAAAACCGAATCAGAAGTAGGCCCCCAGCCGCGTGTAGGACGGCTGGGGGCCCGGTGTTTTTCCGGGTTTTGCGAAAGTGGAAATTTCCGTTGCAAAACCGGGCAGAATTCGGTATAATAGCGGGGAACACCAAGGAACACGCGGCGGCGGGCTTGCCGGCTGCCGAAACGGATACAGGAGTGAAAGCTATGTTTGTAAAAGATATCGGCATCGACCTGGGCACCGCCAGCGTGCTGGTCTACGTGAAGGACAAGGGCATCGTCCTGCGGGAGCCCTCTGTGGTGGCCCTGGACAAGAACACCGGCAAGCTGCTGAAGGTGGGCACCGAGGCGCAGCAGATGCTGGGCCGTACCCCCGGCAACATCGTGGCCATCCGTCCCCTGCGGGAGGGCGTCATCTCCGACTACGACATGACCGAGCGGATGCTGCGGGAGTTCATCCGCAAGGTGGCCCCCGTGCGTCTGTTCAAGCCCCGCATCATCATCTGCGTGCCCTCCGGCATCACGGAGGTCGAGGAGCGCGCCGTCATCGACGCGGGCATTCAGGCCGGCGCCCGGAAGGTGTACCTCATTGAGGAGCCTCTGGCCGCAGCCATCGGCGCGGGCATCGCCATCGACCAGCCCGACGGCCACATGGTGGTGGACATCGGCGGCGGCACCGCCGACATCGCCGTCATCTCCCTGTCCGGCATCGTGGAGTCCGCCTCCATCAAGGTGGCGGGCGACGCCTTCAGCGAGGCGGTGGTGAAGTATATCCGCAAGCGCCACAATGTCCTCATCGGCGACCGCACCGCCGAGGAGCTGAAAATGACCATCGGCTGCGTGTTCCCCCGGCCGGAGGAGATCACCATGGAGGTCAAGGGCCGCTGCCTGATGACCGGCCTGCCCCGGGTGTTCTCCGTGTCCTCCAGCGAGATGATCGAGGCCTTCGAGGAGCCCTGCAGCCGGATTCTGGAGGCCGTCCACGGCGTGCTGGAGCGCACGCCCCCCGAGCTGGTGGCCGACATCTCCACCAACGGCATCGTGATGACCGGCGGCGGGTCCCTGGTCTGGGGCTTCGACAAGCTGATCGAGTCCCACACCGGCATCGAGACCTACATCGCCGACGACGCCATCTCCTGCGTGGCCCAGGGCACCGGCAAGAGCCTGGAGTGGATCGGCAACATGCAGGACGGCACCATGAATATTTCCAGAAGCAAGCAGATGATGTAAGTTCGCCTACAGGCAGAGGGCCGCGGAAGCGGCCCTCTGTTTTTGCGGCCTTTTTGCGCGGAGCGCTTCGCCCCGCGCAGGCGGCGAGATCCCTGGCCGCGCGGAAAAATTTGTTTTGCTATCCTAAAACATTTGTGCTATACTGAAAAAACTTTTGTGATTTGAAGGAGAGATGAGGACCGTGCTGTTCGGAAAGCACATCAACCGCTATTACCTCCGCCACGCCCCGGCGCTGCTGCTGGGTGTGCTGGCGCTGCTGATGGTGGACTACATGCAGCTGGTGGTGCCCCGGCTGTACCAGATGGTGGTCAACGGCATCAACAACGGCTATGTCCTGGTGGACGGCACGGCCATGCCCTTCGACATGGACTTTCTGCTGGACAAGGTCTGCCTGCCGCTGATCGTGGTGATCCTGTCCCTGGCGGTGGGGCGGTTTTTGTGGCGCATCTGCTTCTTCGGCTCGGGCATCCGGGTGGAGACCGACCTGCGCAGCCGCATGTTCGACCGCTGCAAGGACCTGTCCCAGCAGTACTATCAGGTGAACAAGGTGGGCGACCTGATGGCCCTGTTCACCAACGACCTGGAGACCGTGCAGGACTGCTTCGGCTCCGGCGTGATGATGTTCTGCGACGCGCTGTTCCTGGGCGTGCTGGCGGTGATCAAGATGGGCCGCATGAGCTGGAAGCTGACCCTGCTGTGCATGATTCCCATGGCCCTGCTGCTGGCGGCGGCCATGATCGTGGGCAGGTACATGGAGCTCCGCTGGGACCGGCGGCAGGCGGCCTATTCTGCCCTGTCCGACTTCGCGCAGGAGACCTTCTCCGGTATCGCGGTCATCAAGGCCTTTGTAAAGGAGGCCAAGGAGTTGCTGGCCTTCCGTAAGCTGAACCGGGAGAACGAGGAGGCCAACGTGGCCTACACCCGCCTGTCCGTGCTGCTGAACATCTGCATCACCCTGCTGGTGGAGACGGTCATCTGCGTCATTCTGGGCTACGGCGGCTGGCTGGTGCATGAGGGCGTGTTCAACGCCGGCCAGCTGGTGGAGTTCATCGGCTACTTCAACGCCATCGTGTGGCCGGTGATGGCGGTGTCCCAGCTGATCGAGATGCGCTCCCGGGGCAAGGCGTCTCTGGCCCGTATCGGCAAGCTGCTGGACGCGGAGATCGACGTGAAGGACCGCCCCGGCGTGGCCGACTGCGGCCCCCTCAGCGGCAGCATCGCGTTCAAGGACCTGACCTTCCGCTACCCCGGTGGGGAGTATGACGTGCTGCGCCACGTGACTCTGGACATCAAGGCCGGGGAGAACGTGGGCATCGTGGGCCGGGTGGGCAGCGGCAAGACCACTCTGGTGGACCTGATCCTGCGGACCTATAACGTGCCCGACGGCACCCTCTTTCTGGACGGCCATGACGTGAACGACATCCCCATCCGGGCAGTGCGGCGCTCCGCGGCCTACGTGCCTCAGGACAACTTCCTGTTCAGCGACACCATCGCCAACAACATCGCCTTTGCCTCCGACAGCGGGGCGCGGGCCGACGTGGAGCAGGCCGCGGAGTGGGCCGGCGTCCACGATAATATCATCGAGTTCCCCGACCGGTATGACACCCTGCTGGGCGAGCGGGGCGTCACCGTCTCCGGCGGGCAGAAGCAGCGCATTTCCATCGCCCGGGCCCTGATGAAGGACGCGCCCATCCTCATTCTGGACGACTCCGTCTCCGCCGTGGACGTGGCCACGGAGAAGCACATTCTGGGGAACCTCCGCCGTCTGCGGCAGGGGAAGACCACCATCCTCATTGCCCACCGTATTTCCACCGTGGAGGCTATGGACAAGGTGATCTTCATGGACGACGGCGCCGTGGTGGACGTGGGCACCCACGCCGAACTGTACGAGCGCTGCGCCGGCTACCGCACCATGGTGGAGCTGCAGAAGCTGGACGAGGAAAAGGCGGAAGGGAGCGTGAGCGTCGATGCGTGAATATTTCCCCCTGCTGGTGGTGGGCGGCATCATCGGCGTGTTCTCCATCATCTTCCTCATCGCGTATCTCTCCATCAAGGATAAGAAAGAGGCCATCGGCTTCGACCGCAGCATGAAGGACAGCGAGATCATCCGCCGCCTGGCGGTGTACGCCAGGCCCTATGTGAAGCAGTTCGTGCTGGTGCTGGTCATCATGCTGGTGTCTATCGCCTACGACATCGTCTCCCCCATGCTCATCGGCAGCATCGAGGAGATGATCAAGGACAGCTTCCCCATGTCCCGGCTGCTGGCCATGGTGGCGGTGTACGCCTCCATCCTGGTGATCTCCCAGCTTTGCAGCTACGCCCAGGCCATCCTGCTGCAAAAGACGGGTATGCGTATCCTCACCTCCCTGCGGGAGTCCCTCTTTGCCCACATCGAGTCCCTCTCCCACGAGCAGCTGAACCACATCCCCGTGGGCAAGCTGGTCACCCGGGTCACCAACGACACGGGGGCCATCTCCATGGTGTTCACCAACATTCTGGTGAACCTCATCCGCAACTGCCTGGTCATCATCGGCGTGCTGGCGGCCATGCTGTGCCTGAACTATATGCTGACGCTGATGGTCCTCTGCTTCGTGCCCTTCATCGTGCTGTTCACGGTGATCTTCCGCAAGTTCTCCCGCAAGAGCTTCCGCAAGGTGAAGGACGGCACCACCTCCATCAACACCTTCCTGTCGGAAAACCTCTCCGGCATGAAGGTCATCCAGATCTTCAACCGGGAGGAGCGCAAAAAGGCGGAGTTCGACCAGCGCAACGCCCAGCTGGGCAAGTCCAAGTGGGGGATGCTGTTCGTCATGGGCGTGTTCCGCCCCATGGTGTACATGCTGTACATCAGCTCGGTGCTCTGCCTGCTGTACCTGGGCGGCCGCGGCGTCATCCGGGAGGTGACCTTCCTGGGCCAGACCATCACCGGCGGCGTGGTGGTCACCTTCTACATGTACATTTCCAAGTTCTTCAACCCCATCCAGAGCCTGGCGGAGCAGTTCAACATGCTCCAGTCGGCCTTTGCCTCGGCGGAGAAGATCTTCCACGTGTTCGACATGGAGCCCATCGTGGTGGACGAGCCCGACGCCGTGGAGCTGGACCACATCGAGGGGGCCATCGAGTTCAAAAACGTCTGGTTTGCCTACGAGAAGGACGAGTGGATCCTGCGGGACGTATCCTTCAGGGTGGAGCCGGGGCAGACCGTGGCCTTTGTGGGGGCCACCGGCTCGGGCAAGACCACCATCCTCTCCCTCATCTGCCGGAATTACGACATCCAGAAGGGCCAGATCCTCATCGACGGCATGGACATCCGGAAGATCAAAATTGCCTCCCTCCGGCGGCACTTCGGCCAGATGCTCCAGGACGTGTTCCTCTTCTCCGGCACCATCCGCAGCAACATCCTGCTGGGGCTGGACGGCGTCAGCGACGAGACCGTTATGGAGGCCTGCCGCTATGTGAACACCGACAAGCTCATCGCCAAGCTGCCCCACGGCCTGGACGAGGAGGTGCGGGAGCGGGGCAGCAACTTCTCCGCCGGTCAGCGGCAGCTGATCTCCTTTGCCCGCACCATCATCCACAGGCCGGAGGTCATGATCCTGGACGAGGCCACCGCCAACATCGACACCGAGACCGAGGTGCTCATCCAGGACTCCCTGGAGAAGCTGATGCGCATGGGCACGCTGCTCATCGTGGCCCACCGGCTGTCCACCATCCAGCACTCGGACAACATCATCTACCTCTCCCACGGGCAGATTTTGGAGCAGGGCACCCACCAGCAGCTGCTGGAGCAGCGGGGCCGCTACTACGAGCTCTACGAGATGCAGTTCCAGCGGGAGCAGCTGAAGCAGGCCAACTGACAGATCAAAAAGCCCCCCGGCCGCCATGGCGGCCGGGGGGCTTTTCTGTTGTGCGGAGGATCCTTGCTCACAGCCCCAGCAGCAGGGCCAGGGCCTCGCTCAGCCGGCGGACGGCCTGGGGCAGATTGGCCTGATATTCCTCGTACTGGCTGGGGTGGAACACGTGGTCGGACACCGCCTTCAGGCAGCGGAAGGGCACCTCCGCCCGCAGACACACCTGGGCGGCGGCCCCGGCCTCCATGTCGCAGACGTCGGCCCCGAAGCCGTCCCGGATGCGCTCCGCCCGGGGGAAGTCCCGGCCGAACCAGTCTCCGGTGGCCACCACGCCCGCCCGGCAGGGGAGGCCCGCCGCCGTCAGCAGCTCCACCGTCTCCGCCGCCCCGGCGCAGGGGAGGTCCGTCCGCTCCAGCACCGGGACCTGCCCGGCGGGATCGCCGAAGATCTCCAGATCGTGCTGGACGCAGAACTCCGCCGCGATGAGGGTGCCCGCCGGGTCCTCCCGGAGGGAGCCGGACACCCCGGCGTTCCACAGCTCGTCCACGGCGAACCGGTCGATGAGCAGCTGGGCCCCCAGGGCGGCGTTCACCTTGCCCACGCCGCACACGCACAGAACGGTCTGCCGGTCCAGCATCCGCAGGTCCAGCCCGCTGTAGGCGGGGAGGGGCTCCCCGTCGGTGAAGGGCGGGGCCAGCTCCTTGTGCATGGCGGCAAGGACCCCTCTCATACCCGCACCCCCTACTCCGCCAGCAGCCTGGCCCGGAGGTCCCACAGGTCCTGGGACAGGTCCACATAGTAGTTGTGGGGGTTGTCAAAGCGCTTGACCTCCGGCCAGAGGGTGTCCAGCTCGGCGGCGCAGCGGGCCCGCAGCTCCTCGATGGAGGGCAGCCGGTATACCAGCTCGCCTCCCCGGAAAATGGGCGCCAGCAGGGGCCGGGCGGTGTAGTCGGTGACCACGGAGCGCTTCCAGGTGCAGTCCGGGTCGAACAGCTCCAGGGGCTGGGTGAAGTCGGGCTGCTCCTCGCAGGTGCAGATGTAGTCGGCAATGGCCTTGCCCGTGGCGTTGTCGAACAGGCGGTAGACCTTTTTGAAGTGGGGCAGGGTGATCTTGGCGGGGTTCTCGCTGATCTTGATCTTGGGGATGATGTGCCCGCCGGGCCGCTCCACCGCGGCCAGCTTGTACACCCCGCCGAACACCGGGGAGGATTTGGCGGTGATGAGCCGCTCGCCCACGCCGAAGCCGTCGATGCAGGCCCCCTGCAGCAGCAGGTCCCGGATGATGTGCTCATCCAGCGAGTTGGAGGCGATGATCTTGATGTCGGGCAGGCCGGCCTTGTCCAGCATGGCCCGGGCCCGGGAGGAGAGGTAGGCCAGGTCGCCGGAGTCGATGCGGATGCCGCCCCGGGTGATGCCCAGCTCCCGGAATACCTTGATGGCCGCGGGCACGCCGGACTTGAGGACGCTGTAGGTGTCCACCAGCAGGACGGGGTTGTCCGGATAGATCTCGCAGTAGGCGCGGAAGGCGGCGTACTCGTCGTCGTGCATCTGCACCCAGGAGTGGGCCATGGTCCCCGTGGCGGGCACGCCGTACAGCTGGTCGGCCATGGCGCAGGCGGTGCCGGAGCAGCCGGCGATGTAGCTGGCCCGGGCCCCCAGCAGGGCGCCGCTGGCTCCCTGGGCCCGGCGGGAGCCGAACTCGGACACCGGCCGCCCCTGGGCCGCCCGGACGATGCGGCTGGCCTTGGTGGCGATGAGGGACTGGTGGTTCAGGGTGAGCAGCAGATAGGTCTCCAGAAACTGGGCCTGGACCGCCGGGGCCCGGACGGTCATGATGGGCTCCCGGGGGAACACCGGCGTGCCCTCGGGCACGGCCCAGACGTCCCCGGTGAAGCGGAAGTCCCGCAGCCAGTCCAGAAATTCCGGGGCAAAGACCCCCTTGGACCGGAGATAGGCCAGGTCGTCCTCGTCAAAGCGCAGGTCCCGGATGTACTCCACCGCCTGCTCCAGCCCGGCGGCGATGACAAAGCCGCCCCCGTCGGGCACGTCCCGGTAAAAAACGTCGAAATAGCAGATGTTGTCCCGTTTGTCGCTCTGGAAGTAGCCGTTGGCCATGGTCAGCTCGTAAAAGTCGAACAGCATGGTGTAGTTGACCCTGTGCTCCATGGGAGAGCCCCCTTTTCAGCGTGTTGAGAGCATTATAACTGCTTTTTTCTCCGAGCGCAACGGACAAAGGGACGAGTTGGCAGGTTTCACAATGAACGGGCCGGGCGAAGTGCTCAAATTGGGAGGATTTCCGATGAAAGTTGACTAACTGACCTTTATAATATAGGATGTGAAATGTGAGATACATCCAGCCTATCAAGATATGAAAGGAGACGTATACGATGTCAATTCCCTTCTACGCCAAGGGGCCGGACAATCAGGGGTATATCAAGAACCTGAAGGTCCTGGCCTACGACGATCTGGACGGCGGCAGCATCTTCCAGCCGCAGCTGTACCGGACGCCGGAGGGCAAATACTATCTGTACGGCACCATGGGCCCCCAGATCGGGATCCTGGAGGTGACCGACCCGGAGCACCCGCGGTTCGTGCGGCGGTTCGACTCCGTGGGGAAGGAGTTCCCCGGGTCCAGCAACCCCAAGTGCCAGGTGGCGGACGGCCTGCTGATCACGGGCATGGCCTCCGGCGGCGGGCCGTGGGTGCCGGGTATGCCGCCGAAGGAGGACAAGCCGGCGGAGATCTGCAAGCAGGGCATCCACATCTTCGACCTGAAGGAGGACCCGGAGAACCCGAAGCTCCTGGGCTACTGGAACTGCGGCGTGCCCAACTCCAACGGCGTGCACCGCTTCATGTACGACGGGGGCCCCTACGTCCACGTCTCCTCCGAGTGCCGGGGCTTCGAGGGCCTGATCTACCGCTGCATCGACATCTCCGACCCCACGGACCCGAAGGAGGTGGGCCGCTGGTGGATGCCCCACCAGTATGCGGACGGCCACATCGGCCGGCACAGCTTCAACCCCAACGACCCCCATGTGCCCGAGTTCATGGCCAAGGGCTGGCTCCACGGCCCTCCCTTCGTGCGGGACGGCCTGGCCTACTGCGGCTACTGCGGGGACGGCGTGGTGATCCTGAACGTGGAGGATGTGACGCGGCCGTACATCGTGGGGCATCTGCCCCTGTGCCCGCCCTTCGCCAGCTACTACGGCGGGGCCAAGACCCACACGGTGCTGCCGCTGCCGGGGCGTGACCTGGTGGTGGCCACCAACGAGGGGGAGCGGTACATGTGGTTCGTGCCGAACAACGACCCGAACATCCAGGGGAAGAAGATCGGGAAGATGGCGCAGGCGCTGAACAACCTGCACATGATCGACGTGAGCGACCCGACGAACCCGACGCTGATCGCGGAGTTCCCGTACCCGGAGGTGCCGGAGAGCTTCCCGTACAAGAACTTCCAGCAGCTGGGGCTGGGGCTGAACGGGACCTTCGGCCCCCACAACATCCACGAGCCCATGCCGGGCAAGCCGTGGCTGGAGCAGCGTGGGGACCGGGTGTACTGCTGCTACTTCCACGCGGGCCTGCGGGTGTACGACGTGTCCGACGAGTTCGTGCCCAAGGAGATCGCCTACTTCATCCCGCCCAATCC
>CAVJBM010000171.1:0-11414 GCA_963647775.1 Anaerovibrio sp. | reverse complement strand
AGGGCTGCGTGTTCCTGATGGAAAAGCCGGAGGACATCATGCGCAAGTTCAAGCGGGCCATCACCGACAGCGACACGGAGCGCTGCGTCCGCTATGACCCGAAGAACAAGCCCGGCGTGGCCAATCTCATGGACATCTACGCCGCCGTCACCGGCAAAAGCTACGCCGAGATCGAGCAGGAGTTCGACGGCAAGGGGTACGGCGCCTTCAAGCCCGCCGTGGGCGAGGCCGTGGCCGAGACCCTGCGCCCCATCCGGGAGGAGACCGAGCGCATCCTCCAGGACAAGAGCTATCTGGAATCCGTCTACCGCGCCGGCGCGGAAAAGGCGTCCTATGCGGCAGAAAAGACCCTGCGCAAGGTCTACAAAAAGATCGGCTTCGTGGCCCGCTGAACCGACATTGAAGGAGCTGTTTTTCCGTGCCGACTGTAACCAATAACACCGATCCCAAAAGCATCGGGATGGTGCTCATCGCCCTGGCCATCGCGGCGGTGTGCTCCCTGCTGCTGACCCCGGCGGTCAAGAGCCTGTGCTTCAAGATCGGCGCGGTGGACGTCCCCAAGGACAACCGCCGCATGCACGACCATCCCATCCCCCGCATGGGCGGCCTGGCCATTTTCCTGGGCTTCGTGCTGTCCGTCATCATCATGGTGCCCCTGGACCGGCCCAAGCAGGGGATGCTGCTGGGGGCGGTCATCATCGTGATCCTGGGCGCCCTGGACGACATCTATAACCTCCCCGCCAAGCTGAAGTTCGTGGTGCAGATCGCCGCCGCCTTGGTGGCGGTGCTCATGGGCAACCGGATCGAGGTGCTGTCCAACCCCAACATCTTCCGGCCCAACACCGTGTGGACCCTGGGCTGGCTGTCCATCCCCGTGACGGTGATCTGGATCGTGGCCATCACCAACGCCGTCAACCTCATCGACGGGCTGGACGGCCTGGCCTGCGGCGTGTCCACCATCAGCGCCGTCACCATGCTGGTCATCGCCCTGTTGGTGAGCGAGCAGGATGTGGCCGTCATCATGGGCGCCCTGGCAGGGGCCTGCATCGGCTTCCTGCCCTATAACCTGAACCCCGCCAAGATCTTCATGGGGGACACGGGGGCCACCTTCCTGGGCTTCATCATGGCCACCATGTCGGTCCAGGGCATGTTCAAGATGTACAGCGTCATCTCCTTTGTGGTGCCCTTCCTCATGCTGGGCGTGCCCATTTTCGACGTGTGCTTCGCGGTGATCCGCCGCCTGTCCAAGGGGCAGAGCCCCATGACCCCCGACCGCAGCCACATCCACCACAAGCTGATCGACATGGGCATGTCCCAGAAGCAGGCGGTGGGCACCCTGTACGTGATCTCCGCCATTCTCGGCCTCACCGCCGTGGTCATGACCACCAACGGAGCCCTGAAGGCCGGGCTGCTCCTGCTGGCGCTGGTGCTGGCGGGCTTTGTGGCCTGGCGGGTGTTCGTGACGCCCCATAAAAAGGATGCCGCCCAGCCCGGCGGCGAGCATAAGACCGACGGAAAGGACGGGGAGGAGCATGAGTGAGCCGGCCAAGCTGCGGGTCATGACCATCTTCGGCACCCGGCCGGAGGCCATCAAAATGGCCCCCCTGGTGCGGGAGCTGGAGTGCCGCCCCGAGATCGAGAGCCTCTGCTGCGTCACCGCCCAGCACCGCCAGATGCTGGACAGCGTGCTGGACATCTTCCGCCTGACCCCCCGGTACGACCTGGACATCATGGAGC
Source organism: Anaerovibrio sp. (assembly GCA_963647775.1). Classification (GTDB taxonomy): domain Bacteria; phylum Bacillota; class Clostridia; order Oscillospirales; family Oscillospiraceae; genus Enterenecus. Next base: position 9,677 of record CAVJBM010000171.1, on the reverse strand, counting down.
CCCGCCAGACCCTGTCCACCATCACCTCCAAGTGCCTGCTGGGGCTGGAGCCGGTGTTTCTCGAGGCCAGGCCCGACCTGGTGCTGGTCCACGGGGACACCTCCACCACCTTCGCCGGGGCGTTGGCGGCCTTCTACCAGAAGATCGCCGTGGGCCATGTGGAGGCCGGCCTGCGCACCTGGGACAGGTACTCCCCCTTCCCGGAGGAGATGAACCGCTCCCTGGTGGGCCGCCTGGCGGACCTGCACTTCTGCCCCACGGAGTCCAACCGCCGCAATCTGGCGGCGGAGGGCATCGAAAAGGGGGTCTACGTCACCGGCAACACGGTGATCGATGCCCTGAGCACCACCGTCCGCCCCGATTTCACCTTCCAGGAGGAGGCCCTCAACGCCCTGGACTACGCCGGGCGGAAGGTCATCCTGGTCACCTGCCACCGGCGGGAGAATTACGGCCAGCCCATGGAGGACATCATGTCCGCCCTGGCCCGCATCGCCCGCACCCACCCGGAGGTCACCCTGGTCTATCCCGTCCACCTGTCCCCGGTGGTGCAGGAGTGCGCCCACCGGCATCTGGACGGCGTGGAAAACGCCCTGCTCATCCCGCCGCTGAACGTGGAGGAGATGCACAACCTCATGGCCCGCTGCTACCTGGTCATGACCGACTCCGGCGGCCTTCAGGAGGAGGCCCCCGCCCTGGGCAAGCCTGTCCTGGTCCTGCGGCGGGAGACCGAGCGGCCCGAGGCCGTGGCCGCCGGCACGGTGAAGCTGGCCGGGGTGCGGCTTGAGGATATCGTCTCCATGGCGGAGGAGCTCATCGGCGACCCGGCGGCCTACGCCGCCATGGCCCACGCCGTGAACCCCTACGGCGACGGCCGCGCCTGCCGCCGCATTGCCGACGCCATTCTGTATCACTTCGGCCGGACGGACCGCCCGCCGGAGCACTTCGCGGGCTGACCGCAGATAAGGAGGGGAGAGCATGGAGGAACGCAAGCGCAACGTGCTGGCGGTCATCATCGCCTGCGTGGTGGTGCTGGCCCTGGTGTACAGCTTCGGGCTGAACCTGTTCTCCCGCCGGCCGGAGTTCGATTTGGCCGACCCCACCGTCTCGGAGAGCGGCTCCCCCGGCGTCACCGAGCCGGGGGACGTCAGCGGCGTCACCGTGGAGGTGACCCCCGCCACGGTGCAGAGCGTCATCGCCTCCCTGGCCAAGTACAGCAGCTACAGCCGCACGGTGTCCGTCACCTACCGCTGGGACGGGGAGAGCTCCGGTACCCTCTCCGCCCAGGTGTGGGCGGACGGCGGCTGGACCCACACGGAGACCGCCCTCCCCACCGGCCTTACCGAGTGCTCCGTGGTGGGGGAGGGCTCCGCCTGGATCTGGTACGCCGAGGACCCGGAGAACGCCCGCTACGCCCGGGTCTACACCGGCTCCGCCCAGGACGGGGCGGAGGACCTGATCCAGCGCATCCCCACCTACGAGGATGTGCTGGCCCTGGACCCGGCGGACATCTCCGCCGCGGGCTACGAGCAGCGGGAGGGGCAGTCCTGTATCTATGTGGAGACCGCCCCGGACCAGCTGGGCTGCGTGCGGCGCTTCTGGGTGTCGGAGAGCAGCGGCCTGCTCATGGCCGCCCAGACGGAGCAGGACGGCCTGGTGGTCTACGAGATGACCTCCGGCGCGGTGATGAGCCCCATGTCCCCGGACACCCGGGCCTTCACCCTCCCGTCCGGCACGGTGCTTCACTCCGTGGAGTGACCGTCCTTTCCCAATCCGAACAGCAGCATCAGCCCGAGGGTGATGACCATTTCCAGGTCGTCACCCTCTAAGTACAGAAACAGAATGATAAGCACCAGCAGGATGTCCCCGGTGTCGATCCCGTCCAGGGAGAAGGTGCGCAGCACCCCCTTCAGCAGCCGGGAGACCTGGCCCAGGGTCCCCTCCAGCAGGCCGGCGGGCTTCCCCGGCCCAGCGGGCGGCGGCCCCTGGGGCGCGGCGGGCCCCGGTCCGGGCCCCGGCCTTTGGGGCTCCAGCGGGACGAAGCCCCCGTCTATGTACTGGCTAAACATGTCCATCCCCCTCCGGGCGCAGCATCTCCAGCGCCGCCCGCGCCAGGCGGGACAGCCGGGCGATCTGCACCGCCTGGTCCAGCCGGGCGTACCGCTCCGGCTTGACGAAGGGCCGCAGGGCGTTCAGCAGCGCCGTGCGCCGGTCGTCCCCCTGGCCCAGCTGACCCATGAGGGAGGCGATGCCCCCCAGCAGCTTGGGGTCCAGGTCGGGCACGGCGCCCGCGGCCGGCGGCTCTCCGGCGGGGCCGGCCCCCTGGGCCGGCGGCGGGGGAGGAGGCGGCTGGGGACCGCCCCCCAGGGACTGGGCCAGGGCCATGATCTGCCCCATGGCCTTGGGGTCGTTCAGCACCTGCTCCAGCTTTGACTCAAAATCGCCCACGGCTCCCCCTCCTCTCCCTGCGGCCGGTCAGTTCAGTTTGTCCCGCATGCTCTGGATCAGCCTTGCCCCCTCCGGGTCCTTCATGACCTTGCGGATGGCGGCGACGATGGAGGCGGAGCTGCCGGACTGGACCGCCTGCTCCAGATCGCCCCCGGCGCTCTGGCTGAGCATGGAAAAGAGCCGTTGGGTGTCGGGCGAATCCCGAAGCTGTTCCAGCTTTTTCTCGTTCCCCAGCAGCTTTGCGCCCTGGGGGCTGTGCAGGATGTCATCCAGGTCGGGCACAGTGATCCCTGCCTTTCGTGAGCGATGGCTCACCCTCAGTATATGTGCAAGGAGGAGTTTGGTACACCATGAAGATCCTTGTTTTTTCCGATGCCCACGGCCGGCCGGACCTGATGCTGGCCGCCGCCGAGCTGGAGCGGCCCGACCACGTCTTTTTCCTGGGGGACGGCCTGCGGGACGCCGCCCTGCTGGCGTCTCTCAACCCCCGGCTGCCCATCAACGCCGTCCGGGGCAACTGCGACTGGGGGGAGGATCAGCCCCTCACCCGCCTGGTGGAGTTGGAGGGCTTCCGCTTTTTCCTGACCCACGGCCACCTGCAGGGGGTGAAATCCGGCCTGGACGAACTGGCGGCGGCGGGCCGCCAGGCGGGGGCGGACCTGGTGTGCTTCGGCCACACCCATGTGCCCTTCGACGGGTACGGCACCTTCGGCGTGCGCCTGCTGAACCCTGGCACCGTGGGCGGGCCTTACGGCCAGCGCACCACCTACGGCGTCATCACCGCCGAGGGCGGCGTGCTGAAAACAGAGATCAAAGAGGACGCCGACCCGGCATGAGCCGGATCGGCGTCCTCAAGTTTTTTGCCGCGTTAGGCTTCGCTGCTCTTGTGCCCGGCGTACTCCGGCCGGAACAGCAGGGAGATGCACCACAGGGCGGCCAGGCAGACCAGGGTGTAGATGATCCGCGCGGGCCAGGTGGCCGAGCCGCCGCAGAGAAAGGCCACCAGGTCGAACCGGAACAGGCCCACAGACCCCCAGTTCAGACCGCCGATGATGACCAGGATCAGGGCGAGCCGATCAAGAAACATACCGATAAACCTCCTTCCGGGCTATCGGTAGTGTGCCCGCCGGCGGGGGGATTATGCGCGCCGTCAGCCGGTGGTGAGGGACTTGGGCCCGAAGCCGTGGGGCAGCAGCTCCCCCAGGGGCAGGGAGACAAAGTCCCGGTCCCCCCGGGCCACCAGCACCGTCAGCTCCGGGCAGAACTCGTACAGCATCTGCCGGCAGGCGCCGCAGGGCCAGCAGTAGTCCGCGCTGCTGCCCACCACGGCCAGCTTCACCCAGTCGTCCCGGTGCCCCTCGCTGACGGCCTTGACGATGGCGGTGCGCTCGGCGCAGATGGTGGAGCCATAGGCGGAATTTTCCACATTGCAGCCGGTAAACACCGTGCCGTCGGCGCACAGCAGGGCCGCGCCCACGGGGAATTGGGAGTAGGGGACGTAGGATCGCTCCAGCATGGTGAAGGCCAGCTCCACCAGTTCACGGTCGGTCATGGGACAGTCCGCTCCTTTCGTACCGGGCCGCCCGGAGAGCGGCCCGAAAAATGTTCCAGTTTCTCTTCTTCTATTATAGCGGAGAACGGGAGAAAATAAAAGAGGAACTTCTTCCACTTTCCCGGCGGATTTCTGTTGCAAAAAGCCGCGCTTTCTGGTATACTGTTTCAGGATTTATGCGTATACCGTGCGTTCGGATCGCCGCCCGACAGCGAAACTGCGGGGGTCCGGCCATTTTTTAGACCCCGGGCGGCCCCTGAGCCCCCGGAACTGAGAGATAAAGGAATGTGATCAACCATGGCCGATCAAGCAAAGCGCCAGCAGCGCCGGAACGAGGAGGACGCCGTCTTCAACCGTATGCTGCTCTGGCTGGTGGGCGCCGTTGTCGCCGAGGCGGTAGTGCTGGTGGTCAAGCGGCTCTATGTGGACTTCCGGCTCACCGACCTGGAGATCTCCATCGCCACCGGGCTGATGAACTTCTTCCGGGTGTTCACCTTCGCGGGCCTGGCCCTGACGGTGCTGGGCGTCGTCTGGTGCCTGGCGGTGCGGAAGAAGCAGAAGGGCCTGCGCCTGGCGGTGGGCTGCACCGCGGCGGTGGGCTTCCTGTGGATCGTGGCGCTGCTGTGCTGGCGGCTGTATGACACCGGGGTGAAGCTCCTGGTGGCCCTGCCCATCGCGGCGGCGGTGCTCATCCTCATCTGGTTCCTGTACCAGCGGGCCTTCTTCTGCAGCGCGGTGATCACCGCCTGCGGCCTGGCCCTGCTGTGGGTGTTCCGGCAGTACGGCGGCGTCCGCGGCGGGGGCGTCACGGTGCTGTTCGTCCTGGCCTGGGCCCTGCTGATCGCCGCCGCGGCGCTGCTGCTGGCGGCCCGGCGGAAGGGCGGCCATCTGGGCCGGCTGTCCATCCAGGGGACCTTCGTCTACGTGAGCATCTGGCTCACCTGCGCGGTGGTGGCCGCGGCGCTGCTGCTGGCCTTCCTGCTGGGGGCCGCCGTGACCTACTATCTGCTGTATGTGCTCATCGGCTGGCTGTTCTGCCTGGCGGTGTTCTACACGGTGAAGATGCTGTAAAACAACAAAAGTGCCTCCGTCTTTTGACGGAGGCACTTTTCTTTTATCCGAAATGGGTGTGCCCGTGGCTGAACAGCAGCAGCATCCCCGCGGCGAAGCCCACGATGGTGGCCAGGATGGCCCACTTGGAGCGCCACTGGCGGTACGCCTCCGGCAGCAGCTCGAAGAACACCACATACAGCATGGCCCCGCCGGCCAGGCTCATGGCCACGGCCAGCGCGCCGGGGGCGCGGCTGCCCACAAAGAAGCCGATGACCGCCCCCGCCACCGTGGGCAGGCCGCTGAGGGCGGACACGGCGATGGCGGACCGGGCCTTTGACCCGTCGTGGAGCAGGGGAATGGCGATGCTCATGCCCTCCGGGATGTTGTGCAGCCCGATGGTGACGGCGGCCAGCACGCTGGCGTAGCCGATGCCCTCCGCCGCCACGGAGGTGCCGATGGCCAGCCCGATGGGCAGGTTGTGCAGGGCCACCGCCGCCGCCAGCACGATGCCGGCGGTGTGCAGGTCGTGGTGGCCGCAGGCGCAGGGGTGATGGTGGTGCCCGCCCCCGCCGTGATCGTCGTGCGCCTCGTGTCCGTCCTCCGGGTCGTGGTGGGCGCTGCGGTCGATCCAGCAGTTGAGCAGATAGGTCACCAGAAACCCGCCGATGAGCACCAGCGGGGGCAGGTAATAGCTGCCGGTGGCCTCGATGGCCTCGGGCACCATGTCGAAGGACACGATGCACAGCATGAGCCCCGCGGTGAAGCTGAGCAGCAGGCTGGCCCCCCTGGGGGATTCCCGCTTGAACAGGCTGGCCAGGCCGCCGCCCAGGGCCAGGCCGCCCACGCCGGTGGCCAGGGTCAGCAGAATGATAAACAGCAGTGTCAGGAGCATAAGGACCTCCGATTTTTAGAAAACGGCGTTCTGAAATAAGGAAAACTCCCGCGCCTCTGCGCGGGAGTTCTGGTCGGAGTGGCGGGATTCGAACCCGCGGCCTCTTGGTCCCGAACCAAGCGCGATACCAAACTTCGCCACACCCCGATCTACACAGCTTTTATATTATAGAGAAGGCGGGGCGGTTTGTCAAGCGGGAAAAGGGGAGATTTGCCGCGGATCTGGGCGGAATTACGAAGGAATGCAGGTGAGCCGGCAGGTGCCGTTCAAAAGGCAGGCGCCGCTCCGCAGCTGCACGTCGATGACGTTGACGCCCTCGGCGATCTCGTGGGCTCTCTGGGCCAGCAGCTTCCGCCCGGCGTACACGGCCACGCGGATCTTCCCATCGTCCTCCCATGGCACGTCCGCCACAAGGTCGTACACGACCTCGGCGGGGCAGGGGAGTCCGAACAGCTCGTCCATGGTGATGCCGAACAGCTTTGCCAGTTCGGGCAGCAGCGCGATGTCGGGGCAGCTGAGCAGCTGCTCCCATTTGGACACCGCCTGGGCGGAAACGCCCACCCGGGCGGCCAGTTCCTCCTGGGTGAGCCCGCTGAGCTTCCGGTAGTGGACGATGGTGTGGCCGATGGCAGCGGTTTTTGTCATAAGAAATGTCTCCTTTCTGTGTCCCCTTCCGGGGCGGCTGACACCATGATAGCGGGAAACGCCGCCGAAGTCCAGCCACCGGCGGTATGGCCGGCTGCCACCGCCGGTTGATAAAGGGCGCGGGACCCAAAAAGAAAGCCACGACTTTCGTCGTGGCTTTCTTTTTGGTGGACGATAGACCCTCTAATCCGAACTCTTGACCGCTACTATCAACTCTGAAAGTTTTGGTTTTGCAAGAGGTAAGATTATATGCGGTAGTAATTCTGTATCCGTCAGGTTCGTCCCATACCGTTACGGAGTTTACCAGTAAATCTATGAGCTGTCGTTTGAAATCGTCATTTGCGATGTCCCCATTTTTGAACTGATATAGCCAACCTGTAATTTGTTTTCGATCAATCTGGTAGAACAGTTTGTTTTCTTCGGCTATTTGTTTTAGGACTCCCTTTTTCTCCTTTTCCAAATCTGTAAGTCTGTTCAAAAGAGTGTCGGAAGCCACGCCTTTTTCGATAGCCTTAGTGATGTTGGATATACCCTGTTCTATTTCCTTTTGTCTGGCGGTTAATGCCGGAATACGGGTAGTTTCTTTCATATCCTGTTCGGACTGAAACAGAGCCATATCGGCCATTTCTTCAATAGCGTCATCGGTCAGCAGACTCAAAGCGTCCTGAGCAACGATGGTTTCAATCCATTCTTTTCGTAAAGGTCGTTTGTCACAACCCTGCTTCCTTTTTCTGCTGTAACAAGAGTAGTAATTGTGAACCGTTCCAGTTTTACTCGTCCCGCTTTCACCGTTCATAGAAGCCCCACAATGACCGCAGAACAATTTTCCTGACAAGAGGTAATCTACCTTAGCCTTACCCCGTGCGGGGGCTGTGGCGGTCTTGGAAAGCCGCCGCTGCACCGTTTCAAATAGCTCCTTGTCGATGATAGCGGGAATACCGTTTTCAATCACAATATCCTTGTAGGTATAAGTGCCGATATAGCGGGTGTTGTGAAACATCGCTTTGAAACTGCTGCGGTTAAACTCTGCCCCTTTAGCGGTGCGGTAGCCCTTCAAATTAAACAGTCGACAAATGTCGGCAATACTTTCCCCATTAGCATAGCGTTCAAATGCTTCCCGCACTATTGGGGCGGTTGCCGGGTTGATGACGAGTTTATGATCTTTAATTTTATAACCCAAAGGAACATGACCACCGATGGAGTGGCCTTTCAAGGCGGACTCTCTCATGCCACGGGTGATTTTCTGGCTGAGGTCTGCGGAATAGTATTCGGCAATACCTTCAAGGACGGACTCTAAAATGATACCCTCCGGGGTGTTGGAGATCGCTTCCGTGGCAGACTCTACCCGAACGCCGTTCTTTCGCAGCCGCATTTTGAATACGGCGCTGTCTTCTCTGTTTCTGGCAAAGCGGTCGAGTTTCCATACAATGACTAATTCCCATAGACCGTGCTTGCTATCAGAAATCATCTGTTGAAACTGGACACGCTTCTCAATATCCTTTCGAGCGGTCGTTGCACGGTCAATGTAGATGGCGGTAATGCGATATTCTTTTCGCTTGCAGTATGCAATACAGTCTCGAAGCTGTCCTTCAATGGATTGCTCGGATTGCCGATCTGAACTGAAACGCAGATATAGGGTCACATTGATGTTGCCTCGTACCAGCGTGGCAGGGTCATCGAGGAATTGCTGCTGTTCTTCGGCGGTAAGCATGGATAGGTCGATAGGCAGTTTTTTCGTTTTCATAGCAGCTTTCTCACCTCGGACAAGTCAATCAATTTCTCAGACAGCAGACTCTTTAGACGAGTCTGTTTTTTCTTTTTGTTCCTCTTTTTGCTTTTCGAGTGCGAAATAAATGACTTCAATTTGATTTTTCAGGGACAGGTTCTTAAATGTCGAGAGCAACAGACTTTCATTGTCGCTCAGATTATTTTCTGATTTTTCGGAGCTGATTTCGGTCAAATCCTCAACTTCTACACCAAGCGCAACTGCAATTTCCCCCATGTAATTCATAAAGGATTTGCTTTTGCCGTTTCTCCAATCATTCATCAAATTGCGGTTGGTTTTAACACCCATTACTTTAAGTTGCTCAATAATCTCAATGTCGCTAATGCTTTTCTCATTTTGAACAACAGTAATTCGGTCAAATATTTTCTGTGCGATTTTGTCAATAAGGTTTGCGTTCATCATTTTACCCTCCATGCACAAGCTGTCAGAAAAAAATCTGAATTTCCCTATTGACACAGAAAATATTCTGAGTTATACTCTCCTTGTAAGCAACAACAACAAGTCAATAGGCAATAGAAATCTAGCCCCCTGCCGATTACTTTTTTTTCGGCGGGAGTGAGCCAATGGTATTTGATTGGTGACGCACTCAGTATAGCATTGGATAATTTCAAAGTCAATAACATTGTTGTTGTTGCTTACAAAACATCGAAAGGAGGTAGACAGAATGGAAAATCGCAAGCCCCTCCACGACCGTCTGCGGGAAAACAATCTGAGTTTTGTCTGGCTGATTGCCGCTCTCGACCGAGTTGGTATTCATACGGACAAGTCTGAAATGTCTTCGGCGGTGCGTGGAACAATCTCCGGCGAAAAGGCAAAAACCATCGTTGACAAGTCCCATGCGGTTTTGGACGAGTATGAGGACTTTATTCGTTCTGTGCGGGTATGAGCGTCTTTGTGCCGGAGGTTCAGCCGCAGGCACGGGTGTTGTGCCGCTCATTGGCTCGGATTGTTCAGGAGTATTACCGTGACCCGCAGCACCGGGCAGAATTTGAAAAATGGCACTTGGAGAAATACGGAGAGCCTTATCAATGGGTTCCGGTGAATGGAGGAAACGACAATGAAGAAGTTTAGAAAGGTTTTTGGAACCCTCGCATTTCTCTCATTTTTCTACATTCTCGGCGTTGTCGGTGCTGTGGAGCAGGATACGATGGCTCTCGGCGCAGGCATGGTTCGTATGGGTATCGGTCTTGGCTGCTTCTGGCTGTTCTGTGAACTGTCCGGGGCGTTCGACCCTATCCCTCCGAGAAAAAGAAAGAGCCGCTGACGGAACTGGTACTTCCATCAACGGCAAGCGAAAATGCTCA
>CAVJBM010000170.1:0-17114 GCA_963647775.1 Anaerovibrio sp. | reverse complement strand
TGCTGGAGGAGACGCCCTATGCGGACTCGCCCAATCAGGGCAAGGGCGCCTTCCGGGACGGCAATGCCTACACCTATGTGACCTGGCTCACCCCCTCCGAGGAGGACCGGCACAGGACCCTCATGCTGAAGTTCGAGGGGGTCTACATGAACGCCAAGGTCTACGTCAACGAGGAGTTTGCGGGCAAGTGCCCCTACGGCTACAGCGGGTTTACCGTGCCGCTGGACGGATTTCTCCGCTATGGGGAGCCCAACGAGATCCGGGTAGCCGTGAAGAACAACGGGATGCCCAGCAGCCGCTGGTACTCCGGCGGCGGCATTTACCGGGACGTGTACCTGCTCCGCGGCGGCACGGCCTATATCCGGCCCGACGGCGTGCAGGTGACCACCGAGGGGCTGGAGGACGGCCTGGCCGTGCTGCGGGTGCGCACTGAACTGAAAAACCGCTGCTGCCGCAGCCGGGCGCTGACCCTGGTGACCCGCATCGTGGATGCCGACGGCGCGGAGGCGGCCCGGGAGGTCACCCCCGTCACCCTGTTCGAGGGGGAGGAGCGGTCCGTGACCCGCCGCATCACCGTGGCCGGAGCCAGGGCCTGGTCCGCCGAGACGCCCTATCTCTACACCGTGGAGACCGAGCTGTACGAGGGGGAGGACCTGCTGGATTCCGACACCGCGGTCACCGGCCTGCGGGTGCTGAGCCTGGACGCCGTCCACGGCCTGCGGGTCAACGGGGCGTGCGTGAAGCTGCGGGGGGCCTGCATCCACCACGACAACGGCGTGCTGGGCGCGGCCGCCTATGCCGACGCGGAGCTCCGCCGGGTGCGCCTGCTGAAGGAGGCCGGGTTCAACGCCATCCGCATGGCCCACCACCCCGCCGCCCCGGCGCTGCTGCGGGCCTGCGACGCGCTGGGCATGTACGTGATGGACGAGGCCTTTGACATGTGGCACCGCTTCAAGGGCGACAGCGATTACGCCCTGTTCTTCGAGGAGTGCTGGGAGCGGGACACCGAGGCCATGGTCCGCAAGGACTACAACCACCCCTCCGTCATCCTCTACTCCGTGGGCAACGAGATCCCGGAGATCGGCACCCCCCACGGGGCCAGGACCTGCCGCGACCTGTGCGAAAAGCTCCGTTCGCTGGACCCCGGCCGGTACACCCTGGCCTCCGTCAACGGCGTGTTCGCCGCCGGCGACCGCATGGGCGAGATCCTGGGCGATGTGGCCGCCGCCCTGCCCCCAGAGGAGATCCAGGGCGACGTCAACGACTTTATGACCATGCAGGCCATGCACATGGACAAGATCGTCCGCCACCGGGCCATCGGTGAGCGGCTGGAGCTGGCCTTCGCCCCCTGCGACATCGCCGGGTACAACTACATGACCGGCCGGTATGAGGAGGACCTCAAGACCTATCCCAACCGCATCCTGGTGGGCAGCGAGACCTATCCCCCCGCCATCGCGGAGAACTGGGCCCTGGTGAAAAAGCACCCCCGGCTCATCGGCGACTTTTTGTGGACCGGGTGGGATTACCTGGGGGAGGCCGGCCTGGGCGTGCCCGGCTATGAGTTCGGCGAGGGCGGCTTCGGGGCCCGGTTCCCCTGCCAGTTGGCCTACTGCGGCGACCTCGACATCACCGGCTTCCGCCGCCCCCTGTCCTACTTCCACCAGCTGATCTACGGCCTGACCGTCACGCCCCACATCGCCGTGCAGCGCCCCGGCAAATACGGCGTGCCCCTGATGAGGACCCCTTGGATCCTCAGCGATTCCGTGTCCTCCTGGACCTATCCCGGCCTGGAGGGCAGTCCCGTGACGGTGGAGGTCTACTCCGCCGGGGACGAGGTGGAGCTGCTCTGCAACGGCGAGAGCCTGGGCCGCAGGCCCGCCGGGGAGGCGGGCGGATACCTGGCCCTGTTCGAGACGGTCTACCGGCCCGGAACGCTGGAGGCCGTCGCCTATGAGAACGGCGCGGTCCTCGCCCGGACCAGCCTGGCCACCGCCCAGGGCCCCTTCCATCTGGAGGCCGAGGCGGAGCCCGCCGGCGCGGTGGAGGGCCTGATCTACATCGGCATCGCCAAGCGGGGGGCCAACGGCGCCGTGGCCGCCCATGCCGACGAGGTCCTGTCCGTCACCGCCGGTGAGAACGTCCGGGTGCTGGGCTTCGGCTCCGGCGACCCCTGGCCGCGGTACGGCTACACCGGCGCACAAACCAAAACTTTTAACGGCCGGGCCCTGTTGGTCGTTCAAAAGACAGCGCCCGCGGCCCCTGCCGCGGTCACCATCGCGTCGGACACCGGCGCGGTCACACTGTCCATTTAATAAGGAGGAATCTGCGATGCATTATGCAATGATCACCCTGAGCGCTTCCGGCCATGTCTTTTCCTCTCTGCCCATGATCGCGGAGCTGATCAAGAAGGGCAACCGCGTCACCTATTTCACCGTGCCCCGCTATAAGGAGATGGTGGAGACCCTGGGGGCCGAGTATAAGGAGGTGCGCTCCGCCCTGACCAACAACGGCCAGGCCGACAAGGATATCGCCGCCGACATGATGGCGGAGCTGCCCCTGCGCTTCCTGTCCGAGGCCGCCGCCACCATCGACTCCATCATGGAGGTGCTGGAGCAGGACAAGCCCGACGCCATCATCACCGACGCCATCGCCATCGCCGGCCGCCTGGCCGCCGCCAAGCTGAAGGTGCCCATGATCATGCTGTTCACCAGCTTCGCGTCCAACGACAAGTTCTCCCTGTGCCGCCACTGGCCCGTCTACCCCGACACCAACCCCGCCCGCGCCAAGGCCAAGGCCCTGGCCGAGGAGCTGGCCGCCAAGTACGGCACCCCCGTGTACGACATCTACGGCATTTTCGAGGGCACCGGCGACCTGAACATCGTCACCCAGCCCGCCAACTTCCACCCAGCCGCCGAGACCTTTGACGATTCCTTCGTCTTTGCCGGGCCCCAGATCATGAAGCGCACCGATTCCGGCACCTGGGAGGCCCCCGAGGGCGACGCCCCCCTGATGTACACCTCCCTGGGCACCCTGTTCAACGCCTGGCCCGAGTTCTACCACATCCTGTACGGCGTGGTGAAGGACATGGACCTGCGGGTGGTGTCCTCCGTGGGCTCCACCCTGACCAAGGAGGACCTGGGCGAGATCCCCGCCAACGTCAGGACCTTCCCCTTCCTGCCCCAGCTGGAGGTGCTGGAGCACGCCCGGTACTTCATCACCCACGCCGGCATCGGCTCCGTGATGGAGGCCGCCTACTACGGCGTGCCCATGCTGGCCATCCCCCAGATGGACGAGCAGGCCTTTACCGCCAAGTGCATGGCGGACGCCGGGCTGGGCATCATGATCCCCAAGGAGGAGCTGACCGCCGAGACCCTGAAGGCCGCCCTGCATGAGCTGACCACCAACCCCGTCTACACCGACAACGTGAAGAAGATGAGCGCCGAGCTGAAGGGCCTGGGCGGCGAGTATGCCGCCGACGCGGTCATCAAATTCATGGAGAGCCGCAACTGAATCCACTGACAAAAGTGGCGCCTGCTTCCCGGGCGCCATTTTTGTCCATCCCGTGCCGAACACACTGCTATGACGAGGAGGATCACGATGAGTTTTTCGAAAGACTTTCTTTGGGGCGCTTCGTCCGCGGCCACGCAGATCGAGGGCGCCTGGAACGAGGACGGAAAGGGCGAGTCCATCTGGGACACCTTCGGCCACAAGGGCGGATACATCGCCCACAGCGAGACGGCCGACGTGGCCTGCGACCACTACCACCGATATCGGGAGGACGTGGCCCTGATGAAGGAGCTGGGGCTGAAAAGCTACCGCTTTTCCATCAGCTGGCCCAGGGTGCTGCCCGCCGGCACCGGCCCGGTCAACCAGAAGGGGCTGGAGTTCTATGTGAAGCTGTGCGACGAGCTGCGGGCCGCCGGCATCAAGCCCCTGGCCACCCTGTACCACTGGGACCTGCCCACCGCGCTGTACGAAAAGGGCGGCTGGGAGAACCCCGACAGCCCCCTGTGGTTCGAGGAGTACGTCCGCACCGTGGCCCAGGCCCTGGGTGACCGGGTCCACGCCTGGCTGACCTTCAATGAGTTCCAGATGTTCGTGGGGCTGGGCTATGTCCTGGGCATCCACGCCCCCTTCAGCAGCAGCACCAGCGACCAGCGGCTGATGGGCATTACCCGCAACATCCTGCTGGCCCACGGCCGGGCGGTGTCCGCCCTGCGGGAGTTGACCCCCAGCGTGCTGGTGGGCATGGCCCCCACCGGGGACGTCCACCTGCCCAAGGACGAGTCCCCCGAGGCCGTGGAGGCCGCCCGGGCCCGCACCTTCTCCGTGGAGGGCGACTATATCGTGTCCAACGCCTGGTGGGGGGACCCCATCCTGCTGGGCCGCCACCCGGAGGGGGCGAAGGAGCGCTTCGGCGACCTGCTGTACACCCTCTCCGACCAGGAGTGGGCCCAGGTCAGCCAGCCGCTGGATTTCTACGGCTACAACTGCTATCAGGGCACCATCGACTACCCCATCGACCCCATGGGGTACGACAACTACGGCTATCAGGGCTGCCCCAGGACCCTTATGACCTGGAACGTGACCCCAGACGCCCTGTACTGGTCCTCCAAATTCCTGTACGAGCGCTACCGGAAGCCCCTGATCATCACGGAGAACGGCTTCTCCGGCCTGGACTGGGTGGCGCTGGACGGCCGCGTCCACGACGGGAACCGCATCGACTTTATGCACCGCTATCTGCTGGGGCTGAAGCGCGCCGTGGACGAGGGCATCCCCGTCCTGGGCTACCACTGCTGGAGCCTGCTGGACAATTTCGAGTGGGCCATGGGCTACGACCAGCGCTTCGGCCTGATCCACGTGGACTATCAGACCCAGAAGCGCACGCCGAAGGACAGCGCCTACTGGTACAGGGACGTGATCGCCGCCAACGGCGAAACGCTGTGAGCATACTTCCCGGGAGGAACGGACCATGGCTGTGACACAAATGAAGATCAACGGCATCGCCTGCCCCCTGGGCTACGAGCCCGGGCCGCTGCTGCTGTCCTGGAAAACAGAGTCCGCCGCCGGGACGCAGATCAGCGCCCGCGTCCGCGTGCGGGACGGCGCCGGCGCGCCGGTCTGGGAGACGGAGGGTGACCTGGCCTGGGAGGGCACCAGATTAGAGGTGCCCTCCCTCCTGCCCCGCACCCGCTACACGGTGTCGGTGGAGGTCACGGACAGCGCGGGGACGGTCCACACCGGCGAGACCTGGTTCGAGACGGGCAAGCTGGACGAGCCCTGGCAGGCCCGCTGGATCGGCCCCGGGCGCGAGTCCCAGTGGGCCCCCACCCTCACCGGCAGCTTTGCCGCCCGGGGGCCGGTGGCCGCCGCCCGGCTGTATATGGTGGGGCTGGGGGTGTACTCCGCCGCCCTGAACGGCCAGCCCGTCACCGACGAGGTGCTGGCCCCCGGCCTGTGGTACTATGAGCGGGAGACCCAGTACCAGACCTACGATGTCACCGGACTCATCCGGCCGGAGAACCGGCTGGAGGTCACCCTGGGCAACGGCTGGTACAAGGGCCGCTTCGGCCTGGACCGGGAGCCCTACGGCGGCCGGTACGGCCTGCTGGCAGAACTCCACCTGACCTATGCCGACGGCTCCGCCCAGGTGGTGTGCGCCGACGAGGGCTGGCAGTGGTACGAGAGCGACATCGGCGGCCGCAACGGTATCTACGACGGCGAGGTGCTGGACAGGATGGCCCATGGGGAGCGGGAGGCCGCCCTCTCCCCCGTCGTGCCCGTGGAGTTTGATCTGCGGGTGGTGGACCGGCTCAGCCCCCCGGTCAGGGAGATGCTCACCCTGCCGGCGGCAGAGGTGCTCCGCACACCGGCGGGCGAGACCGTTCTGGACTTCGGGCAGAATCACGCCGGCCTGCTTCGGTTCCGCTCTGCCCTGCCCCGGGGGACCGAGGTGCGGTTCGAGTTCGGCGAGGTCCTTCAGCAGGGCAATTTCTACAACGGGAACTACCGGGACGCCCTGGGGGGCTTCACCTACCGCTCCGACGGGCGGGAGGAGACCGTCTGCCAGCGGTTCACGTTCTACGGCTTCCGCTATGTGCGGGTCACCGGCTGGCCCGGCCAGGTGAACGCCGCCAACTTTGACAGCCCGGTGATCCACTCCGACCTGGACCGCACCGGCTGGCTGTCCACCGGCCACGAGGGGCTGAACCGACTGTACGAGAACGTTTTGTGGGGGCAGCGGTCCAACTTCCTGTCCGTCCCCACCGACTGCCCCCAGCGCAGCGAGCGGCTGGCCTGGACGGGGGATGCCCAGGTGTTCGCCCCCACCGCCTGCTATAACATGGACTGCCGGGCCTTCTACCGCAGCTTCCTGCGGCTGCTGCGGCTGGATCAGCAGGACCACGGCGGCGCGGTGGCCACGGTCTACCCCCGCTCCAAGGGGTTTGACGCCTGCGCCATCTGGAGCGACGCCTGCGCCATCATCCCGGAGACGCTGCTGCGCTTCTGCGGCTGCGTGGACGAGGCCGCCGCCTGGTACCCCATGATGAAGGACTGGGTGGACTATGTGTGGGCCCGCAGCCCCGGCTATCTCTACCGGGAGGAGCAGCTGGGCGACTGGCTGGCCCTGGACGGCGTCACCGACCAGAGCTTCAAGGGCGGCACCGACGACGTCTATCTGTCCAGCGTGTACTGGATGAACAGCGCCCGCATCGTGTCCGGCCTGGCCCAAAGGCTGGGCCTGCGGGAGGACGCGGAGCGCTACGGCCAGCTGGCGGACCGCATCCGTCAGGCTGTCATGGACACCTACTTTACAGCCGCCGGCCGCCTGTCGGTAGACACCCAGACCGGCTATCTCACCGCCCTGAAGTTCGGCCTGTGGCGGGACAAGGACGTGCTCACCGGGCAGTTCCTGCGGCGGATGCGCTTTGACGGCTTTGAGATCCGCTGCGGCTTTGCCGGCGCGCCGCTGATGTGCTCCGTGCTGGCCGGGCACGGCATGGAGGACCTGGCCTGCGAGCTGCTGCTCCGGCGGGGCTTCCCCGGCTGGATGTACGCCGTGGAGCTGGGGGCCACCACCGTGTGGGAGCGGTGGAACAGCCTCCTGCCCGACGGCACCATCAGCGGCACCGGCATGAACAGCCTGAACCACTACGCCTACGGCTCCGTGATGGAGTACGTCTACGGCTATCTGGCCGGCCTGCGCCCCGGCAGCCGCGGCTTCCGCGACGCGGTCGTCGCTCCCCAGCCCAGCGTCCGCCTGGGCCATGTGGAGTGTACGCTGGACACCGTCTCCGGCCGGTTCGTGTCCAACTGGAGCATCCGCGGGGACGGCCGGATGGCCGTGCACATCGAGGTGCCCTTCGGCTGCACCGCCGCCGTCACCCTGCCCCGCAGCGGCAGGGAGACCTTCACCGTGGGCGCCGGCAGCTATGACTACGAGTACGTCCCCACCCGGGACTACCGCGCCCTGTACTCCCTGGACAGCCGCCTGTCCGCCCTGGCCGACGACGAGGCCGCCAAGGCCATCCTGCGGGAGGAGGCCCCCGCCCTGTTCGGCGTGCTGGCGGGCGGCAACCGGGAGTTCACCACCCAGACCCTCCGGCAGCTGTGCGGGGCCTTCTATCTGGGGGTCAACAGTGAGGTCATCCAAAGGATCATCACCCGCCTGGAGGACCTGTGCCGGGATCGGGCGGCCCAGGCCCCGGAGGGGTGACACAGGAACGCAAAAAGCCCTCGCTCCATCGGGAGCGAGGGCTTTTTGTCGGGTCCGGCGCTGGGAGGAGACCCCGGCGCGTGGGGGCCGGACCCCCGGTATTCATCAGATCAGGGTGGGGATGATGGTGTAGAGCACGACGCCCACGATCATGGCGATCAGGGTGAACACCACGGAGATCATGCCCACGGGCTTGTAGCCCTCCTTGTGGGTGGTGTGGGCCAGGTCCATGTTCAGGACCACCACGCCGTTGAAGGGCAGCGTCTCGAAGGTGGCGGCGGCCAGGATGGCCACACGCATAATGGCGGCCACGTTCACGCCGGCCAGGGTGCCCTGGGTCTGGCCCAGCAGCACGCCGATGACCATGGGCAGGGCGATCATCAGGGCGGCCGGAGGCGAACTGGTGATGGCCACCAGGATCATGGTGACGATGGCCACCAGGATGATGCCGGGGATGTGCAGGCTGCTCAGGCCGCCCACCACCATGCCGAAGGCCCGGGTGGAGGTGATCACCGCAGCCAGGGCGGCGGGGATGATAACGGTGAGCAGGGCGTTGGGGCCGGTGACGGCGCCGGCGTTCATGGACTGCAGCAGGGCCTTGCCCCGGGACAGGGACAGGTTGACGTTGAAGCGGTCCTTGGTGGGCAGATAGCGTACGCCGAAGATGATGGTGAGGATGATGCCGACGGCCAGGGCGAAGGAGATGTGCGCACCCACCAGCGCGTACAGCACGAACACGGCCGCCAGGGGGATCAGGGACAGGATGATGTGGGGATGGGGACGGTCGCCCATCTCAACGGGGGCCATGGTGCCCCACTCGAAATGCTCGCCGTTGGCCTTGGCCTTCATGGTGAAGCTGACCATGAAGAAGTGGGCGGCGATGCCGATGATCAGCACGCCCACGATGCCGGCGATCACGCCGGAGTTGGAGTTAACCAGCAGGTCGAACCGGCCCTCGATGCCGCTGCCGCTGCCGGGGGCGACCATGCTGCCCAGCACGGAGTTGACGCCGGCAGCGCCCATGATGTTATAGATGTTGGGGCAGCCGGGGCAGATGATGAAGCAGGTGAACAGGCAGTTCATGCCGGGGATGAGCCTGCGGGGGATGTTCAGCTTGCGGCAGATCTGGGCGCAGATGGGAACCATCAGGAACAGCTGCACATAGGGGTCGATGCCGCCCAGGGAAATCAGACCGCCCATGATGAACAGCCACAGGTACGCCGTGTGCAGCGCCCGCTTCTCGCTGACCCTGGCAGCCTTGTCGATGAAGATGTTCATAAACTTGAAGATGGAATATGCCATGCCGGAATCCTCGTACAGCTTGCCGAGGATGGCGCCCAGCATGACCACCCAGAACATGGTGCCGAACAGGTCGATCATGCCCTGGGCAAAGGTGCCCGCGAAGGACTCCAGGGAGGCCAGGAAGCCCCCTTCGCCCCAGAACAGGCCGTTGGTCAGTGCGACGATCACAGCGCAGATCATGGCCGTCCAGTAGGAGTGCCACCCCT
Organism: Anaerovibrio sp.; assembly: GCA_963647775.1. GTDB lineage: Bacteria > Bacillota > Clostridia > Oscillospirales > Oscillospiraceae > Enterenecus. Next base: position 7,889 of record CAVJBM010000170.1, on the reverse strand, counting down.
TGTAGACCAGGACCATGAACAGGACCAGAGAAACCACGATGCCGATCAAACCAATGATCTCCATAATCTTCTCCTCTCATTCAGTTCACTTTATTTACGATCCGCGCCCGTCTGCCCCCACAGAGCGGAACGCGAAGCCGTATCGTCGGAACCCCCTCGGGGAGCAGTGGATCAGCGCTTGCAGGGAATGGGTCTGGCGGGACAGCGGGGCTTTACGGCCCCCGCCTTTACGATGGCCTCCTCCTCGCAGGCCGTCAGGCATTTCCCGCACTGGGTGCACTCGTCCTGGTCGATGACGTGGACGAATTTTTTCTTGCCCAGGATGGCGTCATCCTCGCAGACGTCCAGGCACTCGCCGCAGCCAATGCACCTGTCCGCCAGGATGTGGTAGGTCACAAAGCGTTTGCACACGCCGGCCCGGCAGTCCTTTTTGGCCGCGTGGGCGGCGAAGTCGCCGGCATAGCGCTCCATCACGGCCAGGGCCGTGTCCGCCAGGGCGGCGCCGTCCTCACAGAGGCTCTGGGCCGCCATCAGCCGGCACAGGCCGGCCAGCCGCTCCAGGTCGCCGGAGCGGCCCTTTTTCATGGTGATGTCCGTCAGCGTCAGCTCCAGCTGGGCCGCGCCCTCATAGCCGAACACGCACTTGCCGCAGTCCAGGCACCGGTGGCCCCTGACGTACCGCAGCAGTTCGTCCACCGGGCACTGGCTGTCGGAGAGGTTGAGCAGTTCTTCTTTCATCCGTTGTCCCCTCCGTATTCGTTCCACAGCTTGACGGGGGTGAGGCCCAGGCGCAGGTCGCACTGAAGGCAGCGCCCCGCCTCGCACTCCGCCTGGCCGCAGGTGTAGGTGCGGTAGACGTCCCCGTGGTCCCGGGCCCGCTCTTCGGCGGGCCGCAGCTCCTGCTCCACCCGGGGCAGGGCGGCAAAGCCTTCGATGCGGCCGATGTGGGGCTCCGCCGGGGCGCGGTCGGTCAGGGTCTCGTCGATGCAGCCGTCGCCGCCCAGGTAGCGGTCGATCTCCGCGGCGGCCAGGCGGCCCTGCTGGATGGCCTTGATGACAAAGCTGATTCCGGTGACGGCGTCGCCGGCGGCAAAGATGCCGTCCGCGCTGGTGCGCAGCCCGTCCACCACCGGATAGCCCCGGCCGTTCAGCTCGATGCCGAAGCTCTCATAGTCCTGCAAACCGGTGTACTGGCCGGTGGCGAACACCACGCTGTCGCAGGGGAGGACGGTCTGGCTGCCCTCCTGGGCCACCTCGGTGACCTTGCCCGTGGCCCGGTCGTAGGTGGAGGAGAGCACCGTGTGCACCCGCAGGCCCGTGACCCGCCCCGCCGTGCCCTCGATGGCCTCGAAGGAGCGGCCGGGGAGCAGCTTCACGCCCTCCTGGGCGCCCTCCTCCTGGTCGTCCTTGTCCGCCAGGATCTTGTCCGCCTGCTCCAGGCAGGCGAGGGTCACGTCCAGGCCCAGGCGCACCAGGCTGCGGGCCACGTCGTAGCCCACGCTGCCCGCGCCGATGACGCACACGCGCCCGCCCAGGCAGCCCAGGTCCCGGCCCGCCCGGCTGTCCGCCAGCACGTCCATGGCGGTGTACACCTGGGGCAGGTCCGCCCCGGGCAGGGGCAGCTTGCGTCCCTTGGACACGCCCACGGCGATGAGCACCGCGTCGTTCTCCCGGCGGAGGGCCGCCGCGTCCGTGACCTCGCAGTTCACTTCAGCCCGCACGCCGTCGGACAGGATATAATCGATCTCTGACTGGACCCCCTCCAGGGGCAGGCGATAGGCGGGGATGCCGCTGGTCATGGGGCCGCCCAGCTGGGGGCGCTTCTCCAGCACGGTGACGTCGTGCCCCAGCTTGTTCAGATAGTAGGCCGCCGTGAGCCCGCAGGGGCCGGAGCCCACCACGGCCACCCGTTTGCCGGTGCGCGGCCGGTGGAAGCCCCGCTCCCGCCAGGTCTGGGCGGTGTCGTGCTCCACGGCGTAGCGCTTCAGATTGCGGATGCCCATGGGGTCGTTGAGGGCGGAGCGCTTGCAGCCGCTCTCGCACAGGTGGTTGCAGATATGACCCAGCACCAGGGGGAAGGGGACCTTCTCCCGGATGATGGTGTGGGCCTGGCCGGGGTCGCCGGCGCGGACGGCCCGGATGTACCCGGGGATGTCAATGTGGGCGGGACATTCCGCCCGGCAGGGCTCCACATTGTCGGCGTAGGCGTGGTATTTCTCCATCAGGCCCACGGCGTCCACGATGGAGCCCGTGGGACAGACCTCGATGCACGCCCCGCAGAAGCGGCAGCCGGCCTCGGCCAGGCTTTTGCCGCCGGGGACCCCGGCGTGGACGCCGGAGGCGTCCCGCACGTAATCCAGCACCTTCACCCCCCGCAGGTCCTGGCAGGCGCGGACGCACCGGCCGCAGCGCACGCAGCGGGTGAAGAGGTGGTCAATGAGGGGGTTGCTGTCGTCGGTGGGCACGGGGCGGGACTTCTGCCGCCACTCCTGGCCGTTCACGCCCATGTACTGGTACAGGCTCTGCAGCTCGCATTTGCCGTACTTGGGGCAGCCGGTGCACTCGGAGGGGTGGGTGGCCAGCATCAGCTCCATGGCGGCCTTGCGCACGGCCATGGCGGCCTCGCTGCGGCTGTCTGCCCGCATCCCGTCCCGCACGGCGGTCATGCAGGCGGGGACAGGCACGTCCCCGCCGTCCACCGTCACGCTGCACAGGCGGCAGCCGCCCTTTGCCTCCAGGTCCGGGTGGTCGCAGAGGTGGGGGATGTACACCCCCGCCTCCAGCGCCGCGTGGAGCACGGACTGCCCCTCCCGGGCGGCGACGGTCTGGCCGTCGATCGTTAAGGTGATCATGATATCTCCTCGGTATATGCTCAGAATTCGGCCACCTTGGCCGCGGCGTTCTCACCGGCGATGCGGCCGGAGTTCAGGCAGAAGCCCATGGTGTTGCCGGGCAGGGTGAAGGGATAGCTGTCGCCGTAGATGGAGCAGGCGTCGGTGCCCACGGCGTACAGGCCGGGGATGGGCCGGCCGTCCTCGTCCACGGCCTCCAGCTTGTGGTTGACCTTGACGCCGCCCAGGGTGCCGTAGGCCCCCACCGGCTGGCGGCAGCAGTAGAAGGGGCCCTTGGCGATGGGCTCCATATAGGCGCGGTCCTTCTCGAAGATCTCGTCGTAGCCGGCGGCGCACATCTCGTTGTACTCCTCCACCTGGGCCACCAGGCCCTCCACGTCGATACCGGCCTTCTCCGCCAGCTCCTCGATGGTGTCCGCCTGGCAGATGGGCTCGTACCCGGCGGCCAGGTCGCGCTCCCACTGCTCGTCGAAGTGGTCGTACAGGTCGTGGGGGTGGACGTGGGAGATGATGTCCGGCCCGCGCTTTTTGTACTTCTTCAGCAGCTTGGAGTCGAAGATGGCGTAGGCCAGCATCCCGGGCTGGGCGGCGATGGCGTTGCCGGTGAAGGTGGTGTTGCCGATCTGGTCCTCGGGCATGAAGCGCTGGCCGTTGCGGTTGACCCACAGGCAGGGCTGGCGGAAGGCGCCCTCGATGATGAAGTGGTTCATATTGTCGGGCAGCTGGTACATGATCTCCATGATGATGGGGGTCTTGGCCGCGCCGGCGGCCCAGGCCATTTTCAGGCCGTCGCCCTTCATTCCGGGCACGGCGAAGTTGTAGATGGTCTTGTGGAACTCGAACTTGGTGTACTCCTTGATCATCTCCGGGTTGTCGCCGAAGCCGCCGGTGGCCAGGATCACGCTCTTGGCCCGGGCCTCGATCTCCTCGCCATTCTTGTCCACGGCGCGGACGCCCACCACCGCGCCGTCCTCCTGGATGAGGGCGGTGACGGGGGTCTCCAGCAGGATCTCCGCGCCCTGCTCCACGGCGTACTCGGTCATTTTCTTCACCATGGGGGCCGCCGCCCGGGGGCCGGGCACGCCGCCGCCCTCGGGCTTGCAGACATGCCAGGTGAACTCGCCGTCGGAATAGGCGCGGGTGGCCTCGGGCGCGGAGAAGGCCCGCTGCACGCCCACGAACTCCACGCCCATGGACTCCAGCCAGTCGATGGTGTCGCCGGACTTGAAGTAGTAGTCGCGCACCAGGCGGGCGTCCACGTTGTAGTGGGTGAAGAACATATGCTTGCGGAAGGCCTCGCCGGGGGTGAGGGACACCATGGAGGACCGCTGGATGCGGGAGCCCACGCCCAGGGGGCCCATGCCCATGTTGGCCGCGCCGCCGGGGGTGCTTGCCTTCTCGAACACCAGGGTCTTGGCGCCGCCCTCAGCGGCGGCGCAGGCAGCGGCCAGGCCGGACAGGCCCGCCGCGACAATGATCACGTCAGCTTCCATTTTTTTCATGATATGACACGCTCCTTCTTGAATATCACACAGTTTCGAACTTCAGGTCCCGGTACTTGCCGATGCGCTGCTGGACCAGCTCCATGTTGTGGGGGTCCCGGTAGAAGCCGCCCTCGGTGGCGCCGATCTCGTCCAGGTGGTGGCCCCGGCCCTCCACGGTGGTGCGGTCCCGGCTGTAGCCGATCTCGGGATCGATGACGAATTTCCACTTGCCGTTCTCGTCCTTCTCCAGGTCGCCGCCGCAGCCGCACACCTGGCACTCCACCTTGAAGCGGACGCCGTCCCACTGGGGCTCGCCCAGGATGAGGGCGTTGGAGTGGCAGTGGGGACACCAGCCCATATCGGGGTCGCCCTCCCAGCCGCGCTGCTCCGGGGCCTTGCTCAGGGAGGTCATGATGTGCCCGCCCAGGGCGTGGGCCTTCTCCAGCAGGTCGGGGCGGATGAGCACGTGGCCCTTGGCGGGCACCCGGGTGGCCAGGAGCATATCCACCACGTGGAAGTCACAGGTAAACATGCCCGCCTGCATGTTTTCCAGCGCCTGGCTCATCCATGCGCGGGTGGAGCCGCCCACGGCGATGAGCCCCGCCACACGGTGCCGGGCCTTGATGGCGCCGATCTTCTCCAGGAAGGCGGTCTCATAGGCCAGGGAGCGCTGCATGAAGCGGGTGAAGTTGGCGGAGACCTGAAGATCATAGGTAGGCGCGGAGAAGATGACCGCGTCGCTGTCCAGCAGGGCCTGCATCAGCCGCTCCTTGTCGTCCTTCTCCTTCAGCACGCAGCCCACGTTCTCGCCCTTCATGAACATGCCCTGGGTGCAGTAGGTGCAGCCGGTGCAGTCCTCGATGCGGTAGTCCCGCAGGTTGGCGAAGGTGACCTCCGCCCCCTGCTCCTGACAGGCCAGCAGGGCCTCCTTCAGCAGGATCTCGCTGTTGCTGTCCTTCCGCCCGGCGGTCATGCCCATTACCTTGAATGCCATACACGTCGTCTCCTATCCCATATTCTGATTTTGTCGCATCCTCTCCCCGCCCTGTGGACGGAGGCAGACAAAGGCCCGGACCGTGCGGTGTTCACAACGCCAAATGCGTACAGCGGGTCCGGGTCTTGTTTGTGCATTTCCACTTAATAGTATAGGGGACGAAGGGTCTTTTGTCATCCGATGATTGACAAATATCTGACAAGTACCTCCTCTGTTTTTCAGACATTTGTCGGAACGCCCCGCCCGGCCGAGCCCAGGTCGGTCTCGTCGGGGGCGTCGTTCCGGGCTAAAAAGTCGATGAGCCGGAAGGAGAATTCGTAGGCGAACAGCCGCTTTCCGTCGAAAATGTCCACCCCCAGCAGCTCGCCGATCTTGCCCAGACGGTAGAAGAGGGTGCTCTTGTGGATGTGCAGCTGCTGGGCCGTGCGGGCGGCATTGCGGGAGCACTCGATATAGGTGCGCAGGGTGTGGATGAACTCGGAGCGGTGGGCCCGGTCGTACTGGTGGAGGAGCCGCAGGTCGGGGTAGATCTGGGCCTCCAGCCAGGACTGGCTCAGGCCCTTGGAGAAAAAGCAGTTCATGAACTCCTGCTCGTAGCTGCGGATGCGCCGGCCGCCCAGGGAGGCGCTCACCGCGGCCTCCGCCTGCTCCAGGGCGTAGCCGGAGCGGGTCAGGGCGGTGTAGTAGTAGCTCACCCCGCAGTACATCCGGTTGAAGTCCAGAAAGTTCAGCAGGGACACCTGCTCCCGCTCGCTGAAGGGGGTGGGGCTCTCCCGGGGCAGCAGCATGCACAGCCGCCCGTTCACCGCGCCCACCAGGCCCTCCGGCAGGATGGTCAGCAGCTGCTCGTAGTACCGGCCGTTGGCGGCGTAGCGGCTCTCCGGATCGTCAAAGGTGAAAAAGAGCATGAAATAGTAGGGCTGCGGCCTGCGCTTGAGCCGGCGCAGCCGCTGGACCGCGTACTCGTCGGAGCTGAAGTGCCCGTCGGTGAGCTCCTGGAGGTAGTACTCGTATTGCAGGCCGCTCTCCGCCGCAAAGACCTCGTTCTTCTGCATCTCGATGGACAGCACCTGGCCCAGGAAGTCGATGACCTCCAGGTCCGCCGGGGTGAAGCCCTCGGCCCGGCCCGGACAGAACAGATAGGCCACCACCGCCCGGTTCACCCGCACGGAGCGGAAGGCGATCTCGTGGGGGAACTTGGAGTCCCGGCAGACGTAGGGCCCCCGGTCCTCCCGGATGTGGACCAGGTGCTGCTTCCGGTCCAGCTCCTGGGTGACGGCGAACTTGATGTACTGCCGGCCGTCCACCATCTCCACGTTCTCCAGGTCCCGAATCACCTTGTCCGGGGCGGCGGCCAGCACGCCGAAGCTGGCGTCGCACAGGGTCAGGGGCATTTGCAGCGCGTCGCAGGCCAGGCCCAGATAGTATTGCAGCGAGTGCTTGGATTGCAGGGCCAGAAACAGATCGCGCCTGACCTTCTCCACCTTGTCCGCTGTGAGGGTTTGTTTCATCGTTCGTCTCCCTGCCGGGCCGCCCGGTTTTGTGCGCGCTGCACACATGGCCCGGCCCTTTCATTCACATCTTACCACACTTTTCCCAATTACGGAAGAAAAATCTCACCCGGCGGGAATCTGCGCAAAAAAGAGCACCGAAAGCCTTGGCTTTCGGTGCTCTTTTCATTATTTTGCGGTCCGTTCCGCGGGACGGGCGGGATAGCGGATCAGGTCGTACAGCACGCCGTGCCCGCCGAAGCGGCGGGTGCCCGCCAGTTCCATGCCCAGGTGGAGGTACTTGTCGCACTTGGAGCGGGCGTCGGTGTCCAGGATCACGGGCACGCCCAGGCGGTCGCCCTCGGCAAAGGCCAGGTCCATGACCTTCCGCATGTACCCCCGGCCCTGATACCCCTCCCGCACGCAGACCAGGCCCACGTAGATGTAGGGCTTCTTCTCCCGGTCCAGCTTCTTGCCCAGCCCCGGGCCGCCGCCGGACATGATGCGGGCGAAGCGGAGCAGCTCCCGCAGCTTCATGGAGCCCAGCAGGCCCCTGGCCAGGGGGAGCGCCGCGCCCGGGCGCACCCGCTGCCCCGGCAGCTTATAGGCGATGTAGCCCTCGCCGGCTTCCCCCGTGGTGTAGAGCATCCCGGCCCGCAGCGCCATGCGCGTGTAGCCGCAGATGAAAGCCGACACGGCCTCCCTGCTGGGGAAGGCGTCCACCAGGCCGCGCTCCCCGCCGTAGTCATAATAGCCGAAGGCGCGGCCGATCTCCCCGATCGTGCCCTCGTCCAGGGCGGTGACCTTCATGGCCGGTCACCCCTGTTGGGCGGAGGCTTGCAGATACCGCCCGGCCTCCTGCTCCAGTCCCTGCCACACCGGGTACTGCGCGCCGTTGGCGTCGAAAAAGTGCTTCAGGTCCCGGTCCAGGGCGCTCATCTCGTCCACGGCGTTCATGGCGTGGTCGGAGACGCAGAGCTTGCCCAGGCTGGTGGCGCACATGAGCTTGAAGAAGCGCAGGCAGGTCCTGCGGTAGGCGGCCCCCTCGAACTCCGCGTCCCCCTTGGGC
>CAVJBM010000169.1:0-16840 GCA_963647775.1 Anaerovibrio sp. | reverse complement strand
CCATGACGCCGGAACACACCTGCTGCTTCACCGGGCACCGGCCCGCCAAGCTGCCCTGGGGCAGCGACGAGCGGGACCCCCGCTGCCTGGCGCTGAAGCGCTCCATGGCCTGGGAGCTGGAGGGGCTCTACCGCCGGGGGGTGGGGCACTTCATCTCCGGCATGGCCCTGGGGTGCGACCTCTACTTTGCCGAGGCGGTGCTGGACCTGCGGGAGCGCTACCCCGTCACGCTGGAGTGCGCCCTCCCCTTCCCCGGCCAGGCGGAGCGCTGGACGGAGGACTGCCGCCGCCGCTGGCGGGCCATCGTGGACGCCTGCGACGTGGAGACCGTGGTGCAGGATCACTATGACAGGGGCTGCATGCTCCGCCGGGACCGGTACATGGTGGACCGCTCCGCCGTGGTGCTGGCCGTGTTTGACGACAGCCCCGGCGGCACCAAATACACCCTGGAGTACGCCGCCCGCCGCCGGCGGGAGGTCCTCCTGCTGGACCTGGACCGGCCCGAGGCCCCTGCCGCCCGGATGGAGGCCGACCCCGGCCAGCTGAGCCTGCTGTGACTCCGCCGGGCCTGACAAATTATGCTTGACAAGGGCGGGCGGCTCTGCTATACTGTGTGAGCAAAACAAAGCAGGAATGGCACCGCCGTCCTCACCTCCAGCCGCCGGCAAAGAGGTCAACATGGGAAAACCGCATGGGATCCGTGCGTTTTTTTGTGGATGTGGGTGCTGTTCCGCACCCACTTTTTTCTTTTTCAGGAGGTGCTTGACCATAGCTAATCTGGAGCATCAAATCAACGAGGAGATCCGCGACCGGGAGGTCCGCCTCATCGGCGCCGACGGCGCCCAGCTGGGCGTCATGTCCGCTGCCGAGGCGCAGCACATCGCCGACGACGCCGGGCTGGACCTGGTGAAGATCTCTCCCACCGCCGTTCCCCCCGTGTGCAAGCTGATGGACTATGGCAAGTACCGGTTCGAGCAGTCCAAGCGCGAGAAGGAAGCCAAGAAGAACCAGCATGTGGTGGAGATCAAGGAGATCCGCATGTCCCCCGGCATCGACATCGGCGACTTCAACACCAAGCTGCGCAACGCCCAGAAGTTCCTGGCCGACGGCAACCGGGTGAAGGTCACGGTCCGCTTCCGCGGCCGCGAGATGGCCCACACCGAGATCGGCAGGGACCTGCTGCTGGACTTTGCCGCCCAGTGCGCCGAGATGGGCTCCATGGATAAGGAACCCAAGCTGGAGGGCCGCCACATGAGCATCTTCCTGGCCGCCAAGCCCAGCAAGCCCGCCAAGTAAATTCCCGTGGCGTCCGCCACCGCATCAAACAGTAAAGGAGAAAATCACCATGCCTAAGATCAAGACCCACAGCGGCGCGAAGAAGCGTTTCAAGCTGACCAAGAACGGCCGCGTCAAGCGTGCCCACGCCTTCAAGAGCCACCTGCTCAACGGCCACGGCAAGACCACCAAGCTCAAGAGAGGCCTCCGCAAGGGCGCCTATGCTGATGTCACCAACGAGGCGACCATCAAGCGCATGATCCCTTATAAATAATCGAACCTACTTTTACTCAACATAGGAGGCTGAACAACAATGGCAAGAGTCAAGGGCGCGATGATGACGCGCAAGCGCAGAAATAAGGTCCTCAAGCTGGCCAAGGGCTACTGGGGCGCCAAGAGCAAGCATTACAAGATGGCCAACGAGCAGGTCATGAAGTCCCTGCAGTACGCCTATGTGGGCCGCCGGCTGAAGAAGCGCGACTTCCGTCAGCTGTGGATCGCCCGCATCAGCGCCGCCTGCAAGCTGAACGGCATGAACTACTCCACCTTCATGCACGGCCTGAAGCTGGCCGGCGTGGAGATCAACCGCAAGATGCTGGCTGAGCTGGCTGTCAACGACAAGGCCGCCTTCACCCAGCTGACCGACCTGGCCAAGGCCAAGCTGGCCTGATCGATCTTCCGACAAAAACATCCCCTGCCATATGGCAGGGGATGTTTTTTATTTCTCTTATCCGCCAGCCGGCGGCGCGGGCCCGCGTTTACAGCAGGTCCTTCTTTTTCAGGATAAAGGCCAGCACGCCGATGATCACCAGGGAGACGATCAGCGGGAACCAGGCCATGGGCAGCGGCAGGCCGGACACGTTCATGCCGTAGAAGCCAAAGACGATGTTGGGCACCGTCATGAGGATGGTCAGGGAGGTGAGCACCTTCATGATGACGTTCAGGTTGTTGGAGATGACGGAGGCAAAGGCGTCCATCATGCCGGAGATGATGGAGGAGTAGATCTGGGCCATCTCGATGGCCTGCCGCACCTCGATGAGCACGTCCTCCAGCAGGTCGTGGTCCTCCTCGTACAGGGTGACGATGCGGCCCCGGAGGATCTTCTCCAGCGTGACCTCGTTGGCCTTCAGGGAGGTGTTGAAGTACACCAGGGACTTCTCCAGGTCCAGCAGCTGGATGAGCTCCTTGTTCCGCTGGGACTTGTACAGCTGGCGCTCCATGTAGTTATAGGTCTTGTCGATCTGCTTCAGGTACTGCAGATACCGCTTGGCCACCAGCAGCAGGATGTTCAGGATGAACCGGGTGCGCTGCTGGGTGCGGACGTCCTTCACCATGCCGTCCTGCAGGTCCCGCACCACGGAGGTCTCCTTCAGGCAGACGGTGATGATATGCTTGTCCGTGACGATGATGCCCATGGGCAGGGTGGAGTACACCACGCCGGTGTCGTCCTTCTCCATGGCGGGGGTGTCCACGATGATGAGGGTCTGGCCCTCCTCGCTGTCGATGCGGGAGGTCTCCTCCTCGTCCAGGGCGGCCCGGAGGAAGGTGGGCTCCACATTCAGCGTGGCCGCCACGGTCCTGAGCTCGTCCTCGCTGGGGTACACCAGATTGACCCAGCACCCCTCCTCCACAGCGTTCAGCTGGGTCATTTTTCCGTCTACCGTCTTATGAATGGTCAGCATCGCATCCCACACCTTTCCCGCTTGTATACCCTGATTATATGCCGCCGCCGGGCGCTTTGCAACCCCCAAAGCGTCCGTCAGAACGGCCCCCGCCGCGCCGCGGCGGGGGCCGCCTGACTGTTACCGCTCCGGCCCCAGCAGCAGGGGCTGGAGCTGCTCCCCCCGCAGGGCGGCCTCCACCGTCTCCTCCAGCCGGCCGAAGTCGGCGATGAGGGAGGTGGGCTTGCCGCGGCAGTCGTCCTGTCCGAAGGGGACGAAGTACACGTTCCGCCGGCCCAGCAGAGCCCCCAGGTTGGGCGCCGCCGCACTGAGCCCGTCGTTGGTGGCGATGGCCAGCACCAGGGGCCGGCCGTTGCGCAGATGGGCCTTGGCGGCCATGGTCACCGGCCCGTCGGTGACGCCGTGGGCCAGCTTGGCCAGCGTATTCCCCGTGCAGGGGCAGATCACCAGGGCGTCCAGCAGCTTTTTCGGCCCGATGGGCTCCGCCTCCGCCACGGTGGTGACCGCCGGGCGGCCGCAGGCGGCCTCTACCCTGGCCCGCCAGTCCTCCGCCCGGCCGAACCGGGTGTCCGTCCCCTCCACCGCCTCGGACAGGATGGGCAGGACGGTATCGTACCGCGCCGCGGCCCGCTCCAGGGCGGACACGGCCTTCTCCAGCGTACAGAAGGAGCCGCACAGGGCAAACCCCAACTTCAGCTCCATAGTCACACTCCTTGCATCATGTGATAGACGGTATCCCGCAGGGCCCGGGCGGCGGTGAGGGGGGCCTCCTTCCCCGGCAGGCCGGGGGCCGGGATGAGCCGGACGCCGTAGTGGGCGGCGGCCTCGCTGTCTGCGCCGCCGGGGGCGGAGGCCAGCTCGATCACCGGCGTGCCCTGCCGCAGCGCGGCCAGCTCCCCCTCCCCCAGCACCGGGGCGGGCACGGTGTTGAACACCAGGTCCGCCGTGGCCAGCCGGGCGGGCAGCCGCTCAAAGCCGCCCCAGGGCAGGGCCAGGCTCTCCGCCAGGGCCTGCCGGGCGGGGCTGCGCTCCGCCACCCACACCTTCGCCCCCAGGGCCCGCAGCCGGAGGGCCAGCGCCTGGCCCACCCGGCCGAAGCCCGTGACCACGCAGGACGCGCCGTGGATGGTCACCGGCACGGACTCCATGGCGATCCGCAGGGCCCCCTCCGCCGTGGGCACGGCATTGCGCACCGCCAGGTCCTCCCGGTCGAAGTAGTCCTCCGCCGTCAGCCCCCGGGCGGCGGCCATAGCCCGCAGCCGCCCGTCCACCCGGCCCGCCAGCAGCCGCTGGCCGGGGCGCAGCCGGTCCAGCACGGCCTCCGGCTCCGGCTCCAGGTCGGACATGGGGGCGCCGATCCGCCCCGCCCCGTTCAGAGCCGGCAGGGGCAGGATGACGCCGTCGGCCTCCCCGATGCCCTCCAGCCCGGGCTCGCACCGCAGATAGCGCTCCAACGCAAAGGGATGTACCCGGTGGCCGTCCGCGGCCAGCAGGCCCGCCAGCTCGCCCTGGCGGCGGTCGCCGCCGATCACCCACAGGTCCCAACTGTTGCTTTTCAAAGTCAACACTCCTTTGACGAGGATCTCCGTCCTCATCTCAGTCTATTCCGGCGGGCCCATTGTGTCCCATCTCGGGGCCCCGGGAGCCTTTTGTGCCAGCCCCCAAAAACCCATCCCCTGGCGGGCAGAATTCGTTTCTCTGCACATTGACCAAAAAGTGCCGGCGTTTTATGATTAAATCAGTTCAATATGATTTAATCAGAAGAAAGCGCCCGCACTGTGTAGTAAAAATCCGCGGCAGGCTCCTGCCCGCCGCGCCTTGACCGAACGTGCCGGCGTTTTTATGATGAAGAAGGGAGCGTCCGTACCGTGCAGCAAACCCCCGCAAACGAACAGAGCCCGCTGTCCGGCAGCTCCTGCATCCGCAGGGGCCCCACCTGGATCATTTTCGCCATCGCGCTGATCGGTTCCTTCAGCGCCGGCTACCCCCATGGCGCCATCAACGTCCTGCTGCCCACCATCGCAGCCGACCTGTCCATCGACACCAGCCTCATCGTCATCGTCAGCATCGCCTACTCCCTGGTCAGCGGCGTGCTCACCCTCCCCTTCGGGCGGCTGGGGGACCGCATCGGCTACCAGAAGCTGTTCATCCTGGGCCAGGCCGTCCTGCTGGCGGCCAACCTGATCTCCGGCTTTCTGGCCGTGTCCCTCATCCCGCTGGTGCTGCTGCGGGCCCTGCTGGCGGTGGGCGCGGCCATGGTCCAGTCCGTGGTGCAGGCCATGCTGGCCCAGGCCTATCCCAACAGCCGGGGCCGCATGATGGGCATCTACTCCATGAGCGTGTCCTACTCCGGCGCCTTCTCCCCCTTCATCAGCGGCGCCGTGTCCGACGCGTCCAGCTGGCGCATGGCCCTGATGTTCGGCGGCATTTTCAGCGCCATCGCCCTGATCCTGGGCATCGTCTTTCTGGGTAAGTTCCAGTGCCGGCCCACCCGCAGCGACCGGCTGGGCACCGCCCTGCTGGTCATCACCCTCAGCAGCCTGCTGATGGCCTTCAACGCCCGCACCATCACCATCACCACCCCCGTGATGATCGCCCTGCTGGCGGTGTTCGCGGCCGCCCTTATCCTCTTCATCCGGGTGGAGAACCGGGCGGAGGCCCCCCTGCTGGATTTCCGGCTCCTCCGGGACAAGCGGTTCGCCCTGGGCTTCGTGGGCTGTCTGCTGGGCTACATCGTCTCCACCGGCACCAACCAGGCCCTCCCCTTCTTCATCCAGAACATCAAGGGGCAGACCGCCACGGTGTCCTCCCTGTGCACCATGGGCTTCACCCTGGTCATGGGCACCCTGGGCCCCTTCACCGGCGGCTGGTGCGACAAAAAGGGCCCCTTCCGCTACATGCTGGCCGCCCAGTGTATCCAGACGGCGGCGGTGGCGGGCTACGCCACCCTGAACGAGGGCTCCCCCCTGGCCCTGGTGGTGGCCTGCGTGGTGATCTACGGTCTGGGCGGCGGCCTGTTTTACGCCCCCATCACCTCCATGGTCATGGGCAGCGTGCCCCCCAGCTCCGGCGGCCTGGCCTCCGGCATGATGAACACCGCCCGCAACCTGGGCGCCGGCATCGGGGCCTCCATCTTCAGCCTGGTGGTGGGCATCGTGGCCGCCAACAGCAGCGCCGCCCTCTCCGCCGGCCAGGTCTATGTCAACGGTCAGCGGGCCGTCATGCTCATCATGCTGGCGCTGAACGTGCTGAACATCCTTCTGATGCTCACCCTGTACCTCACCTTCGGCCGGAAAAAGAAGGCCGCCTGACCCCTTGTAACTCCTCCCGGCGGCTGCCGGGCAACCATACCCTCACTATGAAAGGATGGAACGAGCAATGTACAAAAAACCGTTTAAGATCCTGGGCATCTCCTCCGGCCGTCCCATGGGCAATGCGGAGGTCATGCTGCGCGAGTGCCTGATGGAGTGCGAAAGGCTGGGCGAGGCAGACGTGCGCATCACCCGCCTGCGCACCCTGAAGATCGGCGAGTGCACCGGCTGTCTGGAGTGCATGAAGGACCTGGCCAACGGCGGCAGCGGCAGCTGCGTCATCCGGGACGAGCTGGAGTGGCTGAAGGAGCAGATCCTCTGGGCCGACGCCATCGTGTTCTCCGTCCCCTGCTTCTGCTACGTTCCCACCGCCGAGGTGTTCACCCTGATGAACCGCGCCATGGGCGCCGGCAGGGACTATCTGGATGCCTGCCGGGCCAACCCCAAGCTGGTGGGGCTCATCTGCGTGGGCGGCTCCGACACGGTGGACTTCCACCTGCCCATGCAGTACAAGGCCCTCCACGCCATCTGTCCCGGCTTTGAGCTGGTGGACCAGTGCTACGCCAACTGGATCCGCGGCAAGGGCTACATCGCCGCCCAGGAGTATCATATGGACCGGGCCCGGCTCCAGGCCAAGCGCCTGATGAACCGCTTCAACGGCTACAAGGTCCCCACCGCCGCCGCCCGCATCATGAAGCTGAACCCCATGGAGTACAAGGACGACGTCTATGTGGAGCTGGAGGCCTGCCCCGTCTGCTATCAGTCCGTGGTGGAGATGGACAGCATCGTCTTTGCCAACGGCCGCTTCCGCTGCGCCGTCTGCGGCGCCGCCGGCCATGTGGAGCATCACGGCGGCCGGCTGACCTACGTCTGGGACGACGACACCGTGGCCCACAACCGCCTCCACCCCGAGCACGACGCCAAGCACGTGGCCGACTTCGTCAGGGCTCACGCCCCCAAGGAGGGCCCCAAGGCCGCCGTGCCCGAGTTCCCCGTGATCTCCCCCGCCAACGACGCGGCCCCCGCCAAGCCCCGGATCACCGCCGTGGTGGCCGCCGCCCACGGCGGCACCACCGAGCTGCTGGCCCGCCAGGCCCTGGCCGCCGCCACCGCCGACGGTCAGTTCGAGGGCGTGCTCATCAACCTGCTGGACCTGAACATCCACTTCTGCACCGGCTGCCTGCTGTGCAAGGTCAACGCCCGCTACCGCGGCGGCGTGGACAAGTGCGTGCTGAAGGACGACGATCTGTGGGTGGTGGAGCATCTGGCCCAGTCCGCCGGCATCATCTACGCCCTGGACAGCGTCAACGGCTTTACCTACGGCAAGGCCGTGGCCCTGATGGAGCGCTTCGGCCACGGCTACGTCACCCGCACGCCCCTCCTGCCCAAGGCCAACGGCGTGATGATCTCCTCCTTTGACGACGACGTGAAGAGCGCCACCTTCACCACCAACCACCTGATCAACTTCTACTGCGCCCATGGCCCCAACGTGGCGGAGGAACTCTTCACCAACGTGCCCCTGGCGGGGGACGGCATCCTCGCCGATCCCCAGGCCCTGGGCCGCGCCGCCGGGCTGGGCGCCGCCGTGGCCCGCGCCGCCGGCAAGATCCTGGCCGATCCCGCCAACATGGCCATCATCCGGCCCAAGGCGGGCATGTGCCCCAGCTGCGGCCTGGATCTCATCGAGATCCACCCGGACATGACCGTCTCCTGCGCCCGCTGCGACGCCCACGGCCAGATCCAGCACCGCTTCGGCGAGAACGTGGTGGTGTGGGACAATTACGACGTCACCCACTCCCGCAACACCGCCTACGGCGGGATGCTCCACTTCAAGCACATCGACTACTCCCAGACCGACGACAACGCGGTCCTCTCCAATCCCAAGGTCCACGAGGCGCTGCTGGCCCCCTACGCCGCCTACGGCAAGCTGGTCAAGCCCGGCACCTGATCTCTCCGATCCATCGGCATATTTTCTCCTCCCTCCAAGCGTTCAGGGGCCCGCCGCAGCCGCGGCGGGCCCCTGAACGTATCTTCCGGCAAAAAAGCGCCCCCGGTCCGCGGACCGGAGGCGCTTTTGCTCTGCCTGCTTACTTGGTGCGCACGCCCTCCAGCACGTAGATGCCGGTGGGGGTGTCGGCCTGGCCCTTGATCTCGTCGCCGTTGATCTCGGCGTCGATGGTCATGGCGAACTGCTGACAGGGGGTGGCGAAATGCACGGTGAAGTGGATCTTATTGCCGTCCACGGTGCCGCAGCGGAAGGGGCTGCTCAGCCAGAAGAAGGTGGGGAACATGGTGCCCTTCAGCTGATCCTCGTCCTGATACAGGACCAGGTCGCCGTAAGCCCGCAGGATAGGGAACTCCTCGCCCATCTTGTTGATGAGGGAACAATGGTAAGTACCGTCGATCATTGTGTTAGCCTCCTTTCCTTTCTCACGCGGTGGTGACTTCCACCAGGATGCCGTCGGGGTCGGTGATGTAGACAGCGCCGGAGGTGGGGCCGTACTTGTTGTTGACCAGGATGGGCACATCGTCGAACTGCTGGATGTACTCCAGCCAGCCGGCCAGGTCGGCCACCTCGAAGTTGATGTGCTTCACGCCCAGGCTGAACTCAAAGTCCACCAGGCTGAAGGGCTCGGCGTCCTGGACCTCGTAGACCTCCAGGCGGAAGTCGTCCAGGGCGATCCAGCGCATCTTGGGGAACACGCCGCCCGCGAAGGGGTTCTTGGCGCCGGGATTGCGGGGGACCTCCTCAAAGCCGAATACGCGGTGATACCACTCGAAGGTCCGCTCATAATTGCTGACGTGGATGCCGGCATGCTGGATGCGGATGCCGAAATCCTTGGGATTGTTAGTCACGGATGATTGCCCCTTTCCAATGTTTCATTCTTTATTTTAGTCCGCCTGCGGCGGGTGCTAAACGGGCGTGCGGCTCAGTAATACAGCTGCCGGTACTCCTTGGTGAAGTCGCAGTCGGGCGACTCCAGGATAAAGGTGCTGACCATGTCCTCCTCCGGCTTGAGGAAGGGGAACCGGTCCCAGGTGGCCCAGGCGGGCTTGGTGTAGGCGGGAGGGTCCCGCAGCACGGACTCCACCCAGCCGTCGTTGTTCTCGTACCAGAGTTCGCTCAGCCGGTCCCAGTGGCGCATGGGAGGCGCCTTTTTGCCGCCCTCCTTGGTGCTGATGGGCAGCGGGTCCCCCTCGAACTCCACGCATTTGTGGCTGAAAAAGCGGATCAGCCCCGGCTGCTTCATGACCTCGGGGGCGTGGACGTTGAGGAACCAGTCCTCCCCCTCCTCCTTGCTGACCCCCTCCGGGTAGCGGATGGCCACCAGCCAGCGGAGGATGGAGTGGCCCTCATAGGTCAGGTCCTGGCCGAAGAAGTCCTCGGTGGGCTCCGCCGGCACGTGGATCACCTGGGCCTGCACGCTGCCCTTGGGGCCGGGGGTCATGGGCAGCAGGCCCTTCCCGCCCCGGCGCAGGTCGAAGTCCCTGGCCCAGTTCTCATGGATGCGGTAGTTGTACAGGGCGTAGTCCTCCGCCCCGGGGGGCGGGGGCACCGGCCGGTAGAGCAGATAGCGCACGGTCCAGGGCCACTGGACCAGCACATCGGGCACATGGTACCGGCGGAACCAACGCTCGCTGGCGGGGCGGAAGTTCTCGTCCGTCAGCCGGTGAAAGATCACCATTTTTTCCATTTCCATCGGCGTTCCTCCTCAGTTCAGCCCGTTTTCGGGCTTATTCCTTTACCACCAGCGCGTCCACCGCGCACAGGCCCTTCCCCTTGTCGTAGAGAAAGACCGGGTTCAGGTCCATTTCCTTCAGCTCGCGGCTGTGGGCAAAGGCGTACTCGCCCACCTTCACGATGGCGTCGGCCAGGGCGTCCACGTCCTTCTCCGCCTGGCCCCGGCAGCCGGTGAGCAGCTTATAGGACTTCAGGCTGCGCAGCATCTCCTGTGCCTCCCACCGGCTGACGGGCGCCGGGCAGAGGCACACATCCTTGAACACCTCCACGAACACGCCGCCCAGGCCCACCATGACCATGGGCCCCAGCTGGGGATCGTTGGACACGCCCAGGATGATCTCCGTGCCGGCGGGGGCCATCTCCTGGAACAGGACGCCCTCCAGCTCGGCCTCCGGGCACCTGGCCCGGCAGCTGGCCATGATCTCGTCAAAGGCCGCGGCGGCCTCCTCCCGGCTGGCCACGTTGAGCCTCACGCCGCCCACGTCGGATTTGTGCAGGATGTCGGGGGAACTGATCTTGGCCGCCAGGGGGAAGGCGAGCCCCTCCACCCGGTCCAGCTCCTCCGGGGCGGACACCAGCAGTTCCCGGGGCACGGGGATGCCCACGGAGCGCAGTTCCACCTTGCTCTCCCGCTCGGTGAGGGCGGCGGCGTGCCCGATGGGGCCGATCTCCGGGGCCCGCAGGTCGTGCTGGGCCGGATCGTAGCGGACAAAGTCCATGAGATAGCGGATGGAGTTCATGGTGGGGGCCAGGGAGCTCATCACCGGGATGCCCGCCCGCTCCAGCTCCGTGCGGTACTCCAGGTTGCGGTCCTGCTCCACCACGCCGCCGAACACGATGGGCTTGGTGACGCCGCCCTCCACCCGGGCGTTGATGACGCCGTGGTTGAACACCTCCGTGGTGGGGGACTTGTTCAGCCCCATGTCCTGCCCGGTGACGATCAGGCCGATCTCCTCGGAGGACTGGAGCACCTTCATAATCTCGGTGATGTTCTGCTGCTTGTAGAACAGGTCTGTGGTGGCGTCCAGGGGGTTGGCGGGGGTGGAGAAGCCGGGGATGAACTGCCGCAGCCGGGCCTTCTCCTCCTCCGTGAATTTGGGGAAGGTCAGGCCGGCCTGGTCGGCGGCCTCGGCCATGAGGATGTTCACCCCGCCGGCCAGGTTGAAGCCGGCGATGCCGGTGGTGCGGGGATAGTTCCCGTCCAGCACTGCCATCATGTAGGAGGTGTCCACCAGCTCCTCCAGGGTGTTCACGGCCATGACGCCGTATTTTTTGAACACGGCCTCGTAGGACTTGTAGGCCCCGGCCAGGTTGCCCGTGTGGGAGGCGGCGGAGGCCGCCGCCACGGCGCTGCGGCCGGTCTTGAGCATGACGATGGGCTTGCGGTTCAGAGCCGCCTTTTTCAGCGCCCGGAGAAAGACCTCCGGCTTTTTCAGCCCCTCCATGTAGAGGGCGATGACCTTCACGCTGTCGTCCTCGGCGAAGAACTCCACATAGTCCTCCATGGCGGTGACGGTGGCGTTGCCGATGGACAGCTGATAGGCCACGGGGAAGTTTCCCCGGCGGGTCAGCGCCCCGGAGAGGGATCCGCTGTGGGACACGATGGCTACCTTGTGGTCCCGGTCCCGGAACTCGTCGGCAAAGCCCAGGCCCATGAGGTTGATGCCGTCCACACTGTTGAGCATCCCCATGCAGTTGGGGCCCATGACAGACATGCCGTAGCGGGCGGCGATGGCCCGCAGCTGCGCGTCCAGCTCCCGGCCCTCCTCGCTGTGCTCCTCGGTGTAGCCGCTGGCATACACCACGGCGGCCTTGGTGCCCATGGCCCCCGCCTGCTCCAGGATGTCGTTGACGCCGGCTTTGGGCACGGCGATCACCACGCAGTCCACCGCCTCGGGCAGCTCGCTCAGGTCGTGGTAGCACGGCTCGCCCAGCACGGTGTCCCGGTTGGGATTGACGAAGTAGGACCGCACGGTGTCCTTGCAGCCCATCAGATTGCGGGCGGCGTGGCCGCCGAAGGTCATTTTTTCATTGGCCCCCACCAGGGCCACGCTTCTCGGCTTCAGAAGTGCCTGTACGCTCATTCCGGTCCCTCCTTATTTCAGCAGGGCCTTCATGTGGTCATACCCGGCGCTGAACGCCCGGATATTGGCCTCCCTGAAGCTGCCCTTGCCCTTGTCCTCGAAGAAGTCCACCATGGCCTCCTCCGCGGTCTTTCGGTCGAACTCCTCCATCAGCGCGCTCACCACGCCCGCCGCCGCCACGTTGGCGCCCCGGGGGTTGTCCACCCCCCGGGCGATGTCGTCAAAGGGGATGAAGTAGTAGTTCACGTCGCTGCGGGTGCGGTGCTCCGGGGTGTCCTCCACAAAGTCGGCGTCCACCAGGATGGTGCCGCCGGGGGCCACCTGGGCGGCGAAGTCCAGGGAGGGGATGTTCATGGCCAGCAGGATGTCCGCCTCCTCCAGAGAGGGGGTGCCCACCTGCTCCCGGTCCACCTTCACGGTGCAGTTGGCCTTGCCGCCCCGCATCTCCGCCCCGTAGGAGGGGATCCAGGTGGCATACATGTCGTGGGCCAGGGCGATGTCCGCCACAATGAGCCCGGCGGTGAGCACGCCCTGCCCGCCGAAGCCGGAAAATACCAGTTCAGTCATACGCTCCCCTCCTCACGTGCGGTCCGCCAGAACGCCCAGCGGATAATACTTCTGCATCTCGCCGGCCACGTGCTCCACGGCCTTTTCCACGCTCACGCCCCAGTTGGTGGGGCAGGGGGCCAGCACCTCGATCATGGAGAAGCCCTTGCCCGCCATCTGGGCGTCGATGGCCTTCTCGATGTACCGCTTCAGCCTGTTGATCTCCGCCGGGCTCTGGACCGAGGCCCGGGCCACAAAGGCGGGGTCGAACTGGTCGGCCACGATCTCGGGGATCTTGATGGGCTGGGGGCCGTCCGCAGGGCGGCCGTGGGGGCTGGTGGTGGTCACCTGCCCCGGCAGGGTGGTCCAGGCCATCTGGCCGCCGGTCATGCCGAAGTTGGAGTTGTTCACGGTGATGAGGGTCATATTGGTCTTGGCGTAGGCGGCGTTCAGCGTCTCCTGCAGGCCGATGACGTAGGCGTCGCCGTCCCCCTGGTAGGAGACGATGCACAGCTCCGGCGCCACGGCCTTCATGGCCCGGGAGCTGGCGCAGGCCCGCCCGTGGGCGCACTGGAGCCCGTCCACCCGGAAGGCCCGCAGATTGCAGCAGCAGCCCACGCCCCGGTTGAAGATGAATCGATCCAGCAGGCCCTTCTCCTCCACCACCTCCACCACCAGGCGGCTGATGACGCCGTGGCCGCAGCCGGGACAGAACTTGTGGGGCCGCAGCACCTCGGGCACTTTTTTCACTTCGGCCATGTCAGAACACCTCCTTGATCGCGCCGGCCTTCACGCCCTCGTAAAAGCCGGTGATCTGCTTTACAGTGGGCAGGAAGGCGCTGTGGTTCAGCAGGTAGCAGGGCAGCGGGCGCAGCTTTTTGGACGTCAGGGCCACGTCCTCGATCAGCTGGCCCACGTCGGTGCCCTCCACGGAGATGTAGCCCTTCACCTGGGGGCCCAGGGCCTCAAAGGCCTTCACCGGGAAGGGCCACAGGGAGATGGGCCGGATGAGGCCCACCTTCTCGCCCCGGGCCCGCAGGGCCTTCACCGCGTCGCGGCAGGCCCGGCTGGGCAGGCCGAAGGCCACAAAGACGTACTCCGCATCCTCGGTGAGGATGCTCTCCCACCGCTGCTCGTTCTCCTGCATCCGGGCCACCTTGTCCAGCAGATGGGCGGCCACGTTGGGGATCTCCCCCTCGTGGGCGGCCCGCAGGTCGATGCCCCTGCCCGTGCCGTCCATGGCCCAGTCGAAGGCGGGCCGCTCCGTCTTGAACTCCGGGAAGCTGCACGGCTCCTCCATCTGGCCCAGGTTGGCGCAGGTCATGATGATCACCGGGTTGCAGTATTTCTCCGCCAGTTCAAAGGAGCCGTACATGATGTCCACCCCCTCCTGCACGCTGTTGGGGGCCAGGACGATGGTGCGGTAGCCGCCCTCGCCGCCGCCCCGGGTGTCCCGCAGATAGTCGGTCTGCCCTGAGTTCAGGGAACCCAAGCCGGTGCCCCAGCGGGTCACGTTCAGCAGCACGCCGGGGATGTTGTTGCGGCACATGTAGGAGATGCCCTCCTGCTTCAGCGCCATGCCCGGCCCGCTGGAGGCGGTCAGGGCCCGCTTGCCCATGGCACCCACGCCGAACACCATGTTGATGGCGGCCAGCTCGCTCTCCGCCTGGATAAAGGGGCGCCCCAGCTCCGGCATCCGGCCGGAGAGGTACTCCATCACCTCCGTGGACGGCGTGATGGGGTAGCCGGCATACAGGTCCATGCCGCCCCGCAGGGCGGCCTCGGCAATGGCCATGTTGCCCTTCATCATTTTCTTCTTTGCCACAGGGACCGCCTCCTTTCAGGAAATCTCAAACACATAATCGGGACATACCGTATAGCAGATCCCGCAGCCGATGCACTTCTCCCCGTCCACTACGATCTCGTCATATCCGGCGTCGTTGAACCTGCCGGAGCGGCGGATCGCCTCCTTGGGACAGTTCCTGATACACAGCCCGCAGCTTTTGCACAAAGCCCCGTTGGCCCTTGCCTTTTTCCCTGCCATCTCGTCGTACCTCCTTGCTCTTTCTCGTCTCTTGGCTTGCCGGCGGCGCGTTCCGCCGTTTTACACAAAAGTTTTGTGCGCGCCCATGGTCCTTATCTGCATTATAGTCAAATCCGCCTCTCCCGTCATCGGAGTTCAGCACAGACCCGCTCCTTTCCCGCCCGCAGAAATTTGTTTTCCCTCACAAGGCGGGGATTTTGCCCATTCCCGGCCGGAGCGCCGGAAGGGCGTTGTGCCGCTGCACAATTTCTCGCCGTAAATCGTCCGCCGGTTTTGTTCCGGTCACAAAGCGCCGATTTTTGGGCAGTTTGACCACCTCTGTTTCCTGCGCAGAAATTTTGTTGTTGCTTTTTCCCGCGGTGTGGGGTATGATGATTGTGCCAACGCACAGTTAGCATGTTGCAAGATTTTCACTTTGGCTGTCAATTGGTCCAACGAACAGTCCGGCCCCCTCCGCAGCGCGCTTTTGGCCGCTTTTCCCCCGGTTTTCCCCTGCTTTCCCCGCCGCCAGCCCCGGCCCGGCAGCCGAAAAGCCGGGGCTGCTTTTTGTCTTGGAGGTGTATTGTAAATGTATACAACCATGCGTTCCATCGCGTCCAGCATCTTCTATTATCCGGAGTACAGCGGCAAGCTGTTCCTCTACGTGGCCGACCGCAGCCGCGAGAGCGTCTATGCCGTGGCGGAGCAGGGCACGGTCCGCTCCCAGTGGTCGGACGACGTGCTCTACCTGATGGACTGGGCCTTTCTCCAGTCCGCCCTGACCCGGGAGCTGCCCCAGAACATCCTGTGCTTCAACGCCGGCGACCGGCTGGAGCGCCCCGCCATCCCGCCCCGGCACAACATTCTGATGCTCAGCGGCTCCATCACGGCGGACGACCTGCGGGAGCTGCTGCAAAGCGTCAACGCCGGGCCGGAGGAGGCCGACTTCGCCCCCTGCCTGCTGGAGGCTCTCTACTCCGGCAGCGCCGAGCGGCTCTGTCAGGCGGCGGCCTCCCTGTGCTGCAACCCGGTGTTCTTCCTCTCCTTCAACTTCCGCATCATCTCCTCCGCCCTCATGGGCAGCCGACGGCCGGAGCTGGTCTCCGCCGTGAACGACGGCCTGTTCAGCGGCGATCTGGTGCGCTATCTGCACGACAAGCGGGTCCTCAGCAAGATGGGCAACGGGGAGTTCATGCAGCTGCCCAATTCCGACCTGCGCTTTCTGTGCGTCCCCATCCTGCGCACCGGCATCCACATCGCCAGCATCCTCCTCTTTGAGGACCGGGTGGCCCTGGCGGACAGCGACCGGATCCTGCTGAACCACGTGGCCAAGTGCTTCCGGATGCTCAGTCCCGACCTGAACGCCCCCGGCCCCACTCGTCTCATCTACGAGTACGCCCTGGTCCGCGCCCTTCAGGACGAGTACGACACTCCCCTGGGGGACGCCACCCGCTTCAACACCCTGGGCTATCACTTCAAGCAGAACCTCTACATGCTGGTGGTGGACCACGCGGTGCAGACCGACGTGAACACCCTGCGCCAGCAGCTGAACACCCTCACCGGCCACATCCGGCGCATCGTGGGCAACAACGGCCTGTGCACCTCCTTCCGGGACCACGTCATCGTCCTGCTCAACCTGGAGAACGACGCTCCCCTGCACACCCTGTTCACGGACTTCCAGCTGTTCTGCACCCGCAACCAGCTGCGGCTGGGGGTCAGCCCCTGCTTCTCCGACATCAGCCAGCTGAAGCGCCACTACCGCTACGCCCTGGATGCCATCGGCGTGGGCACCATCATCCACCCGGATCAGGTCATCTACAACTTCTCCGACCTGCGCATCTACAAATTCATCGCCATCTGTTCCCGCAGCTTTTCCCCCACCGACCTCATCCCCGACTATCTGACGGACCTCATCCACTACGACCACGAGAACAACTCCGACCTGCTGGAGACGCTCTACTACTATGTCTACACCGTGAAGAACACCAAGCGGGCGGCGGAGCTGATGCACGTCCACCGCAACACCCTGCTCTACCGGCTGGAGAAGATCAACTCCATCATCAAGGTGGACATGGAGGACGGCGATGTGTTCCTCCAGCTGATGCTGTCCTTCAAATTTCTGGAGTTCCGGGCCCTCCAGACCGGGAAGGAGCTCTGCTTCAAGCCCATCCGCACCG
>CAVJBM010000168.1:0-22262 GCA_963647775.1 Anaerovibrio sp. | reverse complement strand
TCCTGGATGCCCTCCGCTGCCGCAACGGCAACCTGAACATCGTCTGCGGCCGGGTGGGGCACAAGGAAGCCCTATAAGCAAGCAGAACCTCCCGCCGGGAGTACCGGCGGGAGGCTCCGCTTGTAATTTCCGCAGATTTTAGTATAATGCAGGGTGAAAGGGGAGAACGCCCATGAAGCTGCTTATTGCCGAGGACGAGGTGGACCTGGCCGAAGCCCTCACTGCCTTTTTTGAAAAGAATCAGTTCACCGTGGACGCCGTCCACGACGGGCAGGACGCCTATGACTATGCCCGCGCCGGGGACTACGACGCGGTGATTCTGGATGTGATGATGCCCAAGCTGAACGGCATCCAGGTGCTGCGCCGCCTGCGGGAGGAGGGCTATTCCGCCCCCATCATGATGCTCACCGCCAAGGCCCAGAAGGACGACCGGGTGGAGGGCTTCGATGCCGGGGCGGACGACTATCTGCCCAAGCCCTTCGCCCCGGACGAGCTGCTCTCCCGGGTGCGGGCCCTGCTGCGCCGGGCGGGGGACTACAAGCCCACGGTGCTCTCCTTCGGGGACCTATCCCTGGACTGCGCGGCGGGCCTGCTCACCTGCGGGCGGGAGGCGGTGCGCCTCAGCGGCCGGGAATTTCAGGTGATGGAGCTGTTCCTCCGCTCCCCCAAGGTGATCTTCTCCGCGGACAAGCTGATGGAGCGCATCTGGGGCTGGGACAGCGACGCGGAGGTCAGCGTGGTGTGGGTCCACATCTCCAACCTGCGGAAAAAGCTGCGCTCCATCGGGTCCCGGGTGTCCATCCGGGCTGTGCGGGGCATGGGCTACGTGCTGGAGGAGGACGCATGATCCGCCGGCTGCGCAGGCGGTTCATCCGCATCGCCATGCTGTCGGTGGCGGTGGTGATGCTGCTGCTGACCCTCATCGTCAACGGGGCCAACTTCGCCTCCTCCGACTCCGACCTGCGGCGCACCCTGGACATGATCTGCGAGAACCAGGGCACCATTCCCGTGCCCGATCATTTTGCCGTGCCCGACGGGGACACCCTGGACCCGCCGGAGCCCCCGGCGGGGGACGACAAGGGCGGTAAGGGGGAGCAGGGCGGCCCCTTCGGGCCGGAGGCCCCCTTCTCCACCCGCTACTTCGTGCTCCGCTATGACGGGGACGGGAGCCTAACCACCTCCGACCTGAGCCACATCGCCGCCGTCACGGAGGACGACGTGGGGGCCTACCTGGCCGCGGCGGTGAAGCGCGGCCCGGGCTACGGCTACACCGGCGGGTACAAATATCTGGTGGCCGCCGACGGGGAGGGCTATATGGCCATTTTCCTCGACGCGTGGCAGACGGTGCGCTCCCTGCGGACGGTGGCCTTCCTGTCCCTGGCGGCGGACGGGGTGTGCATCGCCCTGGTGTATCTGCTGGTGGTGCTCCTCTCCCGCCGGGCCATCGACCCGGTGGTGCGCAGCGCCGAGCGGCAGAAGCAGTTCATCACCGATGCCAGCCACGAGCTCAAGACCCCCCTCACCGTCATCACCACCTGCCTGAAGGTGCTGGAGATGGAGGTGGGCCAGCAGAAGTGGATCGACAAGACGCAGGCCCAGGCGGACAAGATGAGCGGCCTGGTGAGCTCCCTGGTGACCCTCTCCCGCATGGATGAGGAGGAGCCCCCCATCACCCTGACGGATTTCGACGCCGGCGCCGCGGTGGAGGAGACAGCGGAGTCCTTCCGGGACAGCGCGGCCGCCGCCGGCCATTACCTGACGGTGGACGTGCCCGCCGGCATCACCTACCACGGGGACGAGGCCGCCCTGCGGCAGCTGACGTCCATCCTGCTGGACAACGCGGTGAAGTATGCCCTGCCCGGCGGGACCATCTCCGTGAGCCTGCGGCGGGAGCGGCGGGGCATCGTGCTGCGCAGCGGCAACCCCTGCGCCCCCCTGGGCCGGGAGGAGCTGGACAAGCTGTTCGACCGGTTCTACCGGCCGGACCAGTCCCGCACCGCCGCCACCGGCGGCTTCGGCGTGGGCCTGTCCATTGCCCGGGGCATTGCCGAGGCCCATCACGGCTCCATCACGGCGGACTGCCCCACGGAGGGGTACATCGAGTTCACCGCCGTGCTGAAATGAAAAGCGCCGCGGCCCCCACGGGCCGCGGCGCTTTGCCTTATACGGTTTTTTCGGGGCCGGGCAGCTCCCGCAGGTAGCGGTCCATGGAGGCGGCGGTGAACTTCGCGCCGGCCACGGCCTCCACCACGGTGCGCCCGCCGTGGACCACGTCGCCGGCGGCAAAGATGCCCGGGACGGTGGTGCGGCCCTCGCCGTCCACCTTCAGCAGGCCCTTTTCCGTGCCCTCCAGCCCGTCGGTGGTGTGGATCAGCTTGGACTTGGGCCCCTGGCTGGCGGCAATGACGGTGAAGTCCGCCGGCTCCAGGATCTCGTCCCCCTCCAGGCCGAGGAACCGGCCGTCCTCGTCCAGCACGCTCCGGCGAAAGACCGGGCCCTTCCGGCTGATGCGCACCACCTGCATCCCGGAGACAAAGCGGGCCCCCTCCAGCCGGGCCAGCTCCACCTCCCGGGGGTCGGCGGCGCTCTGGGTGCGGCGGGCGTAGAGGGTGACGTGCTCCACCCCCCGGTGGAGGGCGGTGCGGGCCACGTCGATGGCGGTGTTGCCCGTGCCGATGACGGCCAGGCGGCTGCCCAGCTCAAAGGACTCGGGGGAGGCCAGGTAGTGGATGCCGTAGCACACGTTGGGCAGGCTCTCTCCCATGATGTTCAGCGCCCGGGCCCGCCACAGGCCGCTGGCGATGAACACCGCGTCGTAGCCGTCCCGGAACAGGTCGGCAATGGTCAGGGAGGAGCCGATGGAGGTGTGCAGCCGCAGGTGGACCCCGATCTTTTTCAGCAGGGCGGTGTAGCGGTCCAGCACGCTGCGGGGCAGCCGGAACTCCGGGATGCCGTAGCGCAGCATCCCGCCCAGCTGGCTCTCCTGCTCGAAAATAGTCACCTCATGGCCCCTTTTGGCCAGCTCCACGGCGGCGGTGAGCCCCGCGGGGCCGCTGCCGATGATGGCGGCCTGCCGGCCGGTGGGCGGCTCCTTGGGGAAGGCCAGCCGCCCCAGGCAGGTGTCGGCCACGATGCGCTCCACGCCGCCCCAGCCCACGGGCCGCTCCTTCATGCCCAGCACGCAGTGCCCCTCGCACTGGCGGCCGTGGTCGCACACGATGGCGCACACCAGGGCCAGGGGGTTGTTGTCAAACAGCGTGCGGGCGGCCTCGCTCAGCTTTTCCTCCCGCAGCAGGCGGATGGTGCCTGGGATGTCGGTATTCACCGGGCAGCCGGTGCGGCAGCGGGGATTTTTGCACTGGAGGCAGCGGTCGGCCTCCACCAGAAAGTCCAGCATGGGTGTGATTCGCTCCTTTTGCGCGGCCGCGGCGGACCGGCCGCGGCCTGTGGTTTTCTCTATTATACCAGACCAGTGCGGTAGGGAGCAAGGGTATTTTCTGCCGGGGGCGGCCCGCTGGGTGATTTGCCCGGGCCCAGCGGGCGGCGAGGCGCAAATATCGTCAAAATAGGGCTTGCAATCTGGAGGGGAGTATGTTATTTTGTACCCAAACAAATGAAGGAGGTTTTTGCTATGGTCATGAAGAAGCTGGGCCTGTTTGCCGCCGGTGTGCTGTTCGGCACCGCCGGGATCAAGCTGCTGAGCAGCAAGGACGCCAAGAAGGTCTACACCGAGACCACCGCCGCCGTGCTGCGGGCCAAGGACTGCGTCATGGGCACCGTCACCGCCGTGCGCGAGGGCGCCGACGACATCCTGGCCGACGCCAAGGAGATCAACGAGCGCCGGGCGGAGGCCGCCAGGGCCGAGGTCATCGAGGACGAAGCGGACAAGACCGCGGAGTAAGACACTGCTGGGGGAGCCGCCGGGCGGCTCCCCCGCTTTTTCGGAGGCAAGCCATGAAATGTGAGATCCTACACGAGTCCCGGGGCCGGATGCGGGTGCATCTGCGCTGCGGCGGCTCCATGACCCTGGGGGAGGCGGACGCGGCGGAGTACTGGCTGCGGGCCGTGCCCGGGGTGACCGAGGTAAAGGTATTCGACCGCACCCAGGACGTGATCGTGTGCTACACCGGGGCGCGGGGAGAGATCGTCTCCGCCCTGGCGCGGCTGTCCTTCGCCCGGGCGGCGGAGCTGGTGCCCGAGCACACCGCCCGGGCCCTGAACCGGGAGTTTGAGGACAAGCTGGTGTTCACCGTGGTCCGGCGGGCGGTGTCCAAGCTGTTCTTCCCCCTGCCCCTGCGGACGGCCATCACCCTCATCCGCTCGGTGCGGTACATCAGGGAGGGGCTGAAGGCCCTGCTCCGCGGCAGGCTCACCGTGGCCGTGCTGGACGCCACCGCCGTGTCCGTGTCCATGCTGCGGGGGGACTTCGGCACCGCCGGGTCGGTGATGTTCATGCTCCGTCTGGGCGAGATCCTGGAGGAGTGGACCCACAAGAAGTCCGTGGCCGACCTGGCCAGCGCCATGAGCCTGAACGTGGACAAGGTGTGGCTCCGGGCGGGCGGCACCGAGGTGCTGACCCCCATCGGGGAGATCCGGGTGGGGGACGAGATCGTGGTGCGCACCGGCAGCCTGATCCCCCTGGACGGCACCGTGGTGGAGGGGGAGGCCACCGTGAACCAGGCCTCCATCACCGGCGAGCCCCTGCCCGTGGCCAAGCGGGCGGGCAGCTATGTCTACGCCGGCACCGTCACCGAGGAGGGCGAGTGCGTCGTCCGGGTGGACAAGGCCATGGGCGGAGGCCGGTACGACCGCATCGTCCGCATGATCGAGGAGTCGGAGAAGATGAAGTCCGCCACGGAGGACAAGGCCTCCCGCCTGGCGGACCGGCTGGTGCCCTACACCCTGGGGGGCACGGCCCTGGTGTGGCTGGCCACCCGGAACATCACCAAGGCCCTGGCGGTGCTGATGGTGGACTTCTCCTGCGCGCTGAAGCTGTCCATGCCCATCGCCGTGCTCTCCGCCATGCGGGAGAGCAGCAGCCATAAGATCTCCGTCAAGGGCGGCCGCTTTATGGAGGCGGTGGCCAATGCCGACACCGTGGTGTTCGACAAGACGGGCACCCTCACCTACGCCCAGCCCAAGGTGGCCCAGATCGTCACCTTCGGCGGCCGGAAGGAGGAGGACATGCTCCGCCTGGCCGCCTGCCTGGAGGAGCACTACCCCCACTCCATGGCCAACGCCGTGGTGGAGGAGGCCCGCAGCCGCGGCCTCAGCCATGCGGAGTACCACTCCAGCGTGGAGTACGTGGTGGCCCACGGCATCTCCAGCACCGTCAACGGCCACAAGGTCATCATCGGCAGCGCCCACTTCGCCTTTGAGGACGAGGGCTGCGCCATCTCCGCCGGGGAGGAGGAGAAGTACCACGCCCTGCCGGCTCAGTACTCCCAC
Source organism: Anaerovibrio sp. (assembly GCA_963647775.1). GTDB lineage: Bacteria > Bacillota > Clostridia > Oscillospirales > Oscillospiraceae > Enterenecus. The sequence goes on along the minus strand of CAVJBM010000168.1, from coordinate 16,814 downwards.
CTGTACCTGTGCATCTCCGGGGAGCTGGCGGCGGTGATCTGCATTTCCGACCCCCTGCGGCGGGAGGCCAAGGCCGCCGTGGCGGCCCTCCACGCCTGCGGCATCCGGCGGGTGGTGATGATGACCGGCGACAACCGCAAGACCGCCGAGGCCGTGGCCGCCGAGGTGGGGGTGGACGATTTCCGGGCGGAGGTCCTGCCCGAGGACAAGGCGGAGTACATCCGCCGGGCCAAGGCCCAGGGCCACACGGTCATCATGATCGGCGACGGCGTCAACGATTCCCCCGCCCTGTCCGAGGCGGACGTGGGCATCGCCATCAACTCCGGCGCGGCCATCGCCCGGGAGATCGCCGACGTCACCATCTCCTCCGAGGACCTCTTCGAGTTGGTGACCCTGCGGAAGCTCAGCGAGGCCCTCATGGCCCGCATCCACGGGAATTACCGCTTCATCGTGGGCTTCAACCTGATGCTCATCGTGCTGGGGGTGGCCGGGGTCATCCAGCCCACCCTGTCCGCCCTGCTGCACAACGCCTCCACCCTGGGGATCAGCCTCAAGAGCATGACCGATCTCCTCCCGGCGGAGGAGCCCGACGGGGAGAGCGCCCCCGCCCTGGCCTGAACAGAAAAAGAGATCCCCGGCAGCGCCGCTGCCGGGGATCTTTCTGCATTTTTTTACTGGATGTCCTTCAGGCCGGAGAGCACGTCCGGGTCCCCCACGGCGTAGAGCACCGTGGCGCCCCGCTGGCGGATGATGGCCTTCTCCAGCCGGCTGACGGCGGCGGGAGCGTAGGTCTGGCAGACGGCGATCTGATTTTTCACCCGGGCTTGAAGGGCCTCCGCCGCGGCGGAGGCGGAATCCTCGTCCTGACAGACGAGGATGGCCAGCTCGTTGGCACTGACGGAGGTGTTGGCGGCCATGTAGCACACGCTGTCGGTGAGGGTGCCGGCGTCGATGCCGTAGACCAGGGCGGCCACGGCGCCGTCCACCGGGGCCATGTCGCTGCCCTCAAAGGCGCCGGAGCTCAGGATGGCGTCGGCCTGGTCCACGGTGTAGGGGGCCTCCTTCTTGCCGGAGCAGCCGCACAGCAGCAGGGCCAGCAGGAGCAGGGCGGTCACGGTTCGTTTCATGTCTCGGGCACCTCCTGGGCGAGATCGCGGTAGTAGAAATAGCGGCCCGTGTCGATCACGTGGCAGCGCAGGTATTCGATCCAGCGGGGATAGCCGCTGTAGGTGAAGTGGCAGCCGTCGGCGGCGATGTCCTCCTGCAGCTGGCCGTTCTCGTCGGTGTAGACCTCGGCGGTGTTCAGCAGGACCACCCGCTTCTCCTTCGCCACCCGGATGAGGGCCTCGTTAAAGGCGGAGAGATTGGCGTTGTTGATGTAGTCGGCCAGGCCGTTTTTGCGGGCCAGCGCGTCGTTGATGGGGGGCATGATCTGGAGGTAGATCACCGCGTTGGGCTGGGCCTCCGCCACCTTGTCCACAAAGGCGGCCAGGCCGGTTTCGTAGGAGTCCGCGGGGTAGCCCAGTTCGTTGACCCCCACCATGATGTACACGGCCTTGTACTGCCGCTGCTTCAGCGCGCCGATCATGGTGTAGTCGGCGCCGTCCACCTTGAACTGGGCGTACTGGGGGTCGTCCACGCGGAACACCGTCATGCCCCGGGCCCAGTAGTAGGTGCCGTGGGCCAGGCCGCCGAACAGCTGAAGGCCCTCGGTGCGGGAGTCGCCCAGAAAGACCGCGTCGTCAAAGTAGCTGTCCTCCACGGGCTCGCTTTCCTCCAGAGGGGTGCCGAACTCGTAGACGGGGAACTCCGGCTCGGGGGTGGGCTCCGGGGTGGGCTCCGGCGTGGGCTCCGGGGTAGGCTCCACGGAGGGCTCCGGCGTCACATCGGCGGATGCGCTGGCGGAGGGAGCGGGATCGGAAGCGGTGGGCGCGGGGCCGGCCGACGGGCCGCCGCAGGCGGCCAGAGAGAGGATCATCGCCCCGCACAGCAGGGCGCAGAACATACGGAATTTCATGGTAAATGGGGCTCCTTTTATCTCTGTCGATCAATGGGGGATGCCTTATCTTATCACGGCGGCGGGCGGCGCGTCAAATTACAATTTGGTTACATAATATCGGGGCGTCAGGTCAGGATGGCCAGCACATCCTCATAGCTGGCGGCGGTGTAGGTGGGGGCCGCCGGCCCGGTGAGGGGCAGGCCCTTCTGGTTGAACCAGATGGTGTCCAGCCCGGCGTCGTGGCCGCCCCGGATGTCGGAGGTGAGGCTGTCCCCCACCATGACGGCCCGGCGGCGGTCGGTGATGCCCAGGGCGGCGCACACCTTGTCAAAGTAGGCGGGCAGGGGCTTCTGCACCCCCAGCTCCATGGAGATGAAGAGGTCCGGCACCACCTGATCCAGCCCCGTGCGCGTCCAGCGGCCCCGCTGGGGCACCGGCAGGCCGTTGGTGGCGATGGCCAGATGGTAGCCCCGGCGCTTCAGCTCCCGGCAGAAGTCCAGCGCGCCGGGGAGCAGGTGGGCCTCCTCCCCCAGGGCGTGCTCGTAGGCCCGGCTGAGGGCGGCGGGGGACTGGTTCCCGGGGCCGTACAGCCGCAGCAGGGCGGCGAAGCGCTCCACCGCCAGGAAGTCCTGGTCCACCTCGCCCCGGGCGAAGGCCTGCCACAGGGCGTCGTTGATCTTGGAGTAGTCGGCGCAGACCCGGTCCGTGGGCTCGATGCCGGCGGCGGCCAGCACCCGGCGGAGGGCCTCCCGCTCCGACCGCTCAAAGTCCAGCAGGGTCATGTCCGCGTCCAGCAGGACGAAATCATAGGCTCTCATGGATTGTTCCTCCGTTTCTCCATCATGCGCAGGGCGGTGGACACCAGCAGAGAGCCCAGAGCGATGCACCCGGCGATGCCGAAGGTGCGGATAAAGGTCTCCAGAAACAGCTGGGTGTTCCCCTGGATGCTGTAGTCCATGGCCTGATAGATGGTCAGGCCGGGCACCAGGGGGAAGAAGGAGATGACCAGATAGGAGGTGGCGGGGCACTTGCGCACCCGGGCCATGACCTCCGCATAGACGGACACCGCCACCGATGCGGCCAGGTTGCACACGTAGACGTTGCCCCCCAGGGCCTGGACGGCCAGATAGGCCCCCCAGCCCAGGGCGCCGCCCAGCCCGCACAGCAGCATCCCCCGGCCCCACACGTTGTAGGGGAAGCAGAAGCCCAGACAGCCCAGGGCGGCGAACAGGCAGTAGAGCAGGGGGTGCCAGGGGATGACGGCGGCGCTGCCCGCCGGCAGGGTGAGGGCGGCGCGCAGCAGGGTGATGGCCGTGCCGGTGCCCAGGGCGATGGCCCCGGCGGAGAGCACCGCCCGGGCAAAGGTGGACAGGCCGGCCACGATGTCGCCGGTGAGCAGGTCGCTCATAAAGTTGGTGAACACCAGCCCGGGCACCAGGGTCATGATGGAGCCGGAGATCACCACCTGGACGTTCACGTCCAGCCCCGCCAGCAGGGCGGCGTACACCACCAGCGCCAGCACGAAGCCGGCCACCGTGGTGTTCACAAAGAAGTTGGAGCGGGAGCGCCGGCCCAGGGCCAGCACCGTCAGCCCCGCGCCCAGCCCCGCCAGGCCGCCCACGGCGGCCTCCAGCAGTCCGCCGGAGAAGAACAGGGTGAAGAAAAAGCCCCCGATGAGATAGCCCAGCAGCTGGATATACATGGGGTAGGTGCGGAGGGCCGGGGCCTCCCGCACCTCCCGCAGGAGCTGGGCGGTGTCCGCCGGCGGGGCGGCGCACAGCCGGCGGGAGAGGGCGTTGTACCGCTCGATCCCCTCGATGTTCACCCCCTGCACCCGGGCCCGGAGCATCCGGGTGTACACGTGGCCGTCGGGGCCGGTGAAGCTGACGATAAGGCAGTTGGGGATGGCAAAGACCTCCCCCTCCACGCCGTAGGAGCGCAGGAGCCGCTGCACGCTGTCCTCCACCCGGTGGATCTCCGCGCCGCTGTCCAGCAGGCGCTGGCCCAGGGCCGCCCCGGCGTCCAAAAGCTGATCGTGATCTGTCACTTGACTGCCTCCTGAAGCTGTTTTGCGATGGCGAGCAGGGGCTCGCCCTCCGGCTTGACCGCCTGCCGGTCGTAGGTGAGCAGGCCGTTGATCTCTCCCTCCACGTCGCTCAGCTGGGTGTAGATGCAGCCGCAGCACCCGCCGGGCACGGCAGGGAGGATCATTTTTTCGTAGAGGGCGGCCATGCGGGCAGTGAGCTCGCCGCCGTCCTTACAGCTGCCGTAGCCGTACTTTTTGCCCTCCGCCACGTGGCCGGGGACGGGGAGGGTGTACCCGCCGCACTCGCTGATCAGCAGGGGCCGCCGCATGGGACGGAGCTTTTTCAGGCGGAAATAGATGTGCTCGCTGTCAAAGTCGCTGCGGCGCTGGGCGAACCAGCCGGAGGCGGCGTCAATGGGCCGGGTGGGGTCCAGCCGCTTCAGTCGGGCATAGGCCCCGTCGGCCCGGAACTGGCCCCAGCCCTCGTTGAAGATGGTCCAGGCCACGATGGAGGGGTGGTTATAGAGGTGGCGGACGGTGTCGTCCATGTGGCGGAGGAAGAACTCCTTCCGTTCGTCCAGCCGGCCCCGGTCGTCCCGCAGGCGCTTGAGCCCGAGGGTGGGCAGCACCGTGTCCCGGCCGAAGGAGTAGTCCCCGCTGTTCACCATGTCCTGCATCACCAGCATACCCAGCCGGTCGCAGGTGTAATAGAACTGCTCCGGCTCCACCTTGATGTGCTTGCGCAGCAGATTGAAGCCCAGGGCCTTCATGGCCAGGATGTCCCGGTCATAGCCCTCCGGGTCAGCGGGGAGGAAGAGCCCGTCGGGGAAGTAGCCCTGATCCAGCACCCCGTGGAGGAAGATGGGCGCGCCGTTGAGACACACCCGGGCGGTGCCCGCCCGGTCCTCGATGGCGACGGTGCGCAGGGCAAAATAGGAGTGGACGGTATCCTCCCCGGCGGTGACGGTGATGGGGTAGAGCCAGGGGTCGTCAGGGGTCCAGAGATGGGGATCCTCCGGCTCGATCCGGCCGGTGTCCCCGGGGAAGGACCAGGTCTTTCCCGCCACCTCCGCGGAGAAGCCCTCTGCCCCCTCGACCGTGACGGTCACGCTGGTGAGGTCCGGGGTGAGGGTGAGGGAGCGGATGTAAGACTGGGGCACCTTCTCCAGCCAGACGGTCTGCCAGATGCCGCTGACGGGGGTGTACCACATGCCGTGGGGCTCGGCGCACTGCTTGCCGTAGGGGTAGGTGTGGTCCAGCGCGTCCAGCACCGACAGGGTGAGGACGTTGACCCCGTCGGTGAGGGCGTCGGTGATGTCGAACTCAAAGGGCAGGTAGCCGCCCTTGTGCTCACCCAGGGGGACGCCGTTGAGGGAGACTTGGGCGATCTGGTCCACCGCCCCGAAGTGGAGCAGCACCCGGCCGCCCCGCAGGGCCGGGTCCAGGGTGAACTCCTTGCGGTACAGCAGCATATCCCCGATGGGCCCGCAGTAGCCGGACAGGGGGGCCTGGGGCGGGTAGGGCACCCGGATGGGCCGGTCGTTCAGCAGCCAGCGGCCGTCCAGGGACTGCCAGGCGTCCCGCCGCAGCTGGGGCCGGGGGTGGACCGTCCACGGGGCGGCGTCCACGTCGCCGCTCTGGGTCACCTCCGCCGGGGCCTTGGGCTGCCGCCGGACGATCCACAGCAGCCGCCGCAGGGCGAAGCACAGGATGAGGGCCACCGCGAAGGCCCCCTTCCAGATGGCGGCGCTGGGCAGGAAGGAGGTGGTGCCGTCGCTGTTGACCACCGTGTCCGCCCCCCGGAGGAGGAAGGCCCCGATGGCCGGGCCGATGACGCCGGGGATGAGCACCTGGGCAATGATGCGGATGCCCTGGAACCGCCCGGCCATGCCGGCGGGGATATGGTCCCGGATGGCGGCGCCGAACACGGCCATGCCCGCCAGATAGCCGCTCATCATCAGCAGGGAGCCCAGGAATACGGGGATCATGCTGCGGCAGAAGATGAGCACCACATAGCCCGCCATCAGCAGGGCCATGCTGGGCACGATGGCCGCCCGGAAGCCCTTTTTGTCGTACCGCTTGCCGTACAGGGCGGTGAACACCGAGGCCAGCACGATGGCCGGGGCCATGACCAGCACATAGTTGCTCATGCCCAGGGACTGCTCGTAGTAGATGATGAGGTAGGGCATGAAGATCTGGATGGAGATGCCGAAGATGGCGAAGCAGGCCAGAATGGCGTACAGCACCGGGTTGGCCCGCAGGGTGGAGGGCCGGAAGCTGTAGGCCAGGGTGGCCCAGTAGGGGGCGGGGTCGGGGCGCACGTCCGGGGCCTCGTCAATGAGGAAGAAGCCCAGCAGGCCGATGAGGATCACGCCCCCGCCGATGATGAGGTAGATGGTGCTCCAGCTGTCGGCCCGGTCCAGGTCGAAGCCCATAAAGCCGCCGAATACCACTAAAATGGCCACCAGGGGCATCATGGAGTTGAAGCCCTCGATGCGGCCGCGGTCGCTGTCGTCCCCCCGGTCGGTGAGCCAGGCGTTGTAGGCGGCGTCGTTGGCGGTGGAGCCGAAAAAGGTCATCACGCAGTCCATGACGATGGTGAGCGCGATCCCCAGGGCCATGGCCCCGGCGGCGGAGCCCGCCAGGGGGGTGAGCACGTCCACCCGGATGAGGGCGAAGGCCAGAATGGACACGCCCCAGGCCAGGTAGCCCAGGCACATGAACAGCTTGCGCCGGCCCACCTTGTCGGACAGGGCTCCCATGAACAGGGTGGTGGCCGCGGCGGCCACGGCGCTGGCCCCCACCATCAGGGAGATGTGCCCGGCGGTGCAGCGGAACATTTTGTAGAGAAACACGTTGAAGTACATGTTCTCCACCACCCAGGCGATCTGGCCCATGAGCCCGAAAATGAGCATGGCGGCCCAGAAGCGCCCTCCCAGCTTTTTCTGCATATGCTCTGCCTCCTTACAAGCGGTATCGCATATCGATGCAGGCTAAGTATAGCACGTTCTCCGCCGCTTGGGAATAAGAAAAACACCCTGCATTTCACGGAAATGCAGGGTGTCGGCTCAGTAGGCGCCGAAGGTGCAGTTGGGGAAGTGGCACTGGGGGCACAGCTGGCACAGGCCGCCCTCCGCCAGGCCCACCAGCTCCTCCTTCGTAAAGCGGTCCCCGGCGTAGATCTGGGGCAGCAGCACGTCGAACATGGTGGTGGGCAGGCTGATGGCCGCGCCGGGGATGCCCAGGATGGGCACCTCCCCCAGGTAGGCCGCCAGGGTCATGTTCCCCGGCTGGGCGGGGACGCCGTGGGTGACGATGTCCGCCCCCAGCCGGCGGATGGCGGTGGGGGTGAGGTCGTCCGGGTCCACGGACATGCCGCCGGTGAAGATGAGGAAGTCCGCCCCGTGGGCCAGATGGGCCCGGGCGGCGGAGACGATCATGTCCAGATCGTCGTCACAGACGGTGACGCCCACGATCTCCCCGGGCCAGCGGGCCAGCTTGGCGCGCACCACCGGCTCGAATTTGTCCTTGACGCGGCCGGTGTACACCTCGGAGCCGGTGATGACCACCCCCGCCCGGCGGGGATGGTAAGGCTTCAGCTCCAGCAGCTTTTTTCCGGCGCACAGCTCCTCCGCCCGGCGGATCTGCTCCTCCTCCGTCACCAGGGGCACGATGCGCATGGAGGCCAGCCGGGCCCCCGCCTCCACGGGGTAGTGGTCCCGCAGGGTGGAGATGGTCAGGTCCCCGATGGAGTTCACCGCCCGCAGCAGGGCCCGGTCCACCCGGAGCATCCCCGGGCGGTCGGCAAACAGGAGCATCTTTCCCTCGGAGGGGCCGGTGTAGTGGGCCCCCTCCACGGGGATCATGGCGGCCATGCGCAGGGCGGCGTCCTCCTCGTGGATCTCGCCGGCCTGCTCCTCCCAGATGAACACCGTGCGCTTGCCCAGGTCCAGCAGGGCGGGGACGTCCTCCGCGGTGATGACGTGGCCCCGCTTGAAGGCGGCGCCCTTGAAGCCGTCCCGCATGGCGGTGATGTCGTGGCACAGGGTGAGGCCCACGGCGTCCTCTACATTGACCTTTTTCATAGCGTAAATCCTTTCAGTACCGTGCCGGCGGCCAGGGGCCCGCTGCCGGCGGGGACGATGGCCATGGCGTCGCAGCCGATGGCGCTGCTGATGACCGCGTTGCCCTGGTCGGGACTGAGCCGCAGCCCCGCCGTCCCGGAGGACAGGTCCAGGGTGCCCCGCAGCAGCCGGGTACACCTGCTCTTTTTGGGGAAATCGTTCCGCAGGGTGAGGGTGCACTCCGCCGGGAGGGGGTCGCGCAGGCCCGCCAGCTTTCGCACGGCGGGGCGGACCACGGCGCAGTAGTTGGTGAGGGCGGAGGCCGGGCTGCCCGACAGGGCGTACACCGGCTTCCCGTCCTTCACGCCGTAGGCGCAGGCCATGCCGGGCTTGATGTCCACCCCCTGGGCCAGGATATCCACCCCGGCCAGGGCCATGGCGGCGGGGGTGAGGTCGTAGTCGCCGGCGGACACGCCGCCGGTGAGGACGATGAGGTCGCAGTCCGCCAGCCCGGCGGTGATGAGGGCGGCGATGCCGGCCGCCCGGTCCCCGGCGGTGCCCAGCCAGCGGGGGGCGCAGCCGTCCCGCCCCAGGGCGGCGGAGAGGGTGTAGCGGTTGGTGTTGCGGATGGAGCCGGGGGGCACCGGGCCGTCCCCGTCCACCAGCTCGCTGCCGGTGGAGATGAGGCCCGCCAGGGGCCGGCGATACACGGTGGGCCGCAGGACGCCCTGGGCGGCCAGGGCCCCGGCCAGTCCGGCGTCGATGACCGTGCCCGCCCGGGCCAGCAGGGCCCCCGCCCGCACGTCCTCCCCCGCCCGGACGATGTTCTCCCCCGGGGCGAGGGGGGCGAAGAGGGTGACGGCGTCGGCGGTGAAGGCGGTCTTTTCGTACATGACCACCGCGTCCGCCCCGGCGGGGATGGGCGCGCCGGTGAGCACCTTGGCCGCCTGCCCCGGCCCCACGGGGAGGGCGGGCACCGCCCCGGCGGCGATCTCCTCTGTCAGAGAGAGGGTCACGGGGACCTCCCGGGAGGCCCCGGCGCTGTCGGCGGCCCGGAGGGCGTAGCCGTCGTAAGGGGAGCGGTCAAAGGCGGGGACGTCCTCCCCGGCCAGAAGGTCGGCGGCCAGCACCCGGCCGCCGCAGTCCTCCAGGGGGAGCCGCTCCGTGCCAACGGGGGCGGCCAGGGAGAGCAGCAGGTCCCGGGCGGCCTCAAAGGTCAGCTTTTTCTGCATGATCGGTCACTCTCCCATCAGGATCAGGCTCTCCGGCGGCAGAGAGACCGTCTGCCGCGGGGCCCGGCGGGCGTTCCACTGGGGCTTGTCCAGCTCCCAGCCCACCGTCCCGGCGGCGGGGCGGCCGGCGGCGCGGAGCATGACGGTGTAGGAGAAGGGATTCTCCAGCTCGTCGGCCACGTCGAAGTCAAAGGTGTTGGGGCCCGGCGCGGCGGACAGGTCGTGCATCCGGATGCCCACATAGCGGACGCCGTCCGTGGGCCGGGCGGTCTCCAGCACCAGGTCCCAGTCCAGGGCCCGGACGTGATGGCCGTCCAGCACCTCCGCCGGCGAGATGTTCTTGCAGCCGGTGAGCATGGCGGCGGTGCGGGTGCCGGGGTGGGCGAACACCTCGTCCCGGGCCCCGCAGCACTCCACCCGGCCATTGCTCATGACGGCGATGCGGTCGGACAGGCGGAATACCTCGTCCCGGTCGTGGGACACCAGCACGACGGTCTTGCCGAACTGGCGGACCACCTCCCGCAGCTCCCGCTCCATGCGGAAGCGCAGGTGGCTGTCCAGGGCGGAGAAGGGCTCGTCCAGCAGGAGCACGTCCGGCCCGGACACCAGCAGCCGGGCCAGGGCGGTGCGCTGCTGCTGCCCGCCGGACAGCTGGGCGGGGTAGTGGTTCGCCAGGGCCGTGAGGCCGAAGCGCTCCATCAGCTCGGCCGCCTGCTGCCGCCGGGCGGAGCCCCTGTCCCGCCGGGCCCCCGCCCGGATGTTCTGCTCCACCGTCATGTTGGGGAACAGGGCGTAGTTCTGGAACATCAGGCCGGTGCGGCGCTTCTGGGGGGAGAGGTCGATATGGCGGGCGGAGTCGAACAGGGGGACGCCGTCCACCTCGATGCGGCCCCGGTCGGGCCGCTGGATGCCGGCGATGCACTTGAGGGTCATGCTCTTGCCGCAGCCGGAGGCACCCAGCAGGGCCAGCACCTCGTCCCCGGCGTCCAGGGCCAGCTCCAGGGTGAAGTCCCCCAGGCGCTTGTACAGGTCTAAGGAGATGGACATCAGGCCCCCTCCTTCCTGCGGCGGGCGGGCCGGGCGGCGTTTTTCTCCAGCATGTTCACCGCCAGCAGCACCACGAAGGAGATGGCCAGGTTCACCAGCACCCACTTGAGGGCCAGGGCGTCGTCATTGGTGGTCCACAGCTGATAGACAGTGGTGGAGATGGTGGCGGTGCGGCCGGGGGTGTACCCGGCGATCATGCTGGTGGCGCCGTACTCCCCCAGGGCGCGGGCGAAGGCCAGCACCGTGCCCGCCAGGATGCCCTGCCGGCAGCAGGGCATCCGCACCCGCCAGAAGATATAGGTGTTGGACAGGCCGATGGACTTGGCAGACCAGGCCAGCGTCTCGTCAAAGGCCTCGAAGGCCCCCCGGGCGGTGCGGTACATCAGCGGGAAGATGACCACCGTGGTGGCGAAGATGGCGGACCACCAGGTCATGGTCAGCCGCACGCCGAAGGCGGAGAGCACCCACGCGCCGATGACCCGCTTGGGCCCCAGCACCCGCAGCAGCAGGTAGCCCACCACCGTGGGGGGCAGCACCAGGGGCAGGGTGAGGATCACGTCCAGCACGCCCTTGACCAGCCGCGGGGTCTTGGCGATGTAGTAGGCGGCGAAAATGCCCACGAAGAAAATGATGACGGTGCTGATCCCCGCGATGCGCAGGGAGTTCCAGAGGGGGAACAGATCCACACGATCACCCCTTTCCAAGGTTGAACGGACGGGAAATTACTGCGCAATGGGGGAGAAGCCCACGGATGCGAACACTTCGGAGGCCTCGGGGCCGGTGAGGTAGTCCAGGAAGGCCTGGGCCTCGGCCTGGTGCTTGGTGATGTTCAGCACGGCGGCGGGGTAGATCACCTGGCCGCACATCTCGGCGGTGGCGGTGGCGGCCACGGTGAGACCGGCGGAGAAGGCGTCGGTGGCGTAGATGATGCCGCAGTCCACGGCGCTCTCGGCCACCTGGGAGGTGACCTCCTTCACGTTGCTGCCGTAGGTGAGCACGCCCTTGGAGGCCAGCTCCTCTTCATTCAGCTCGTAGTAGGCCAGGATCTTCTGGGTGTACTGGCCCACGGGCACATCGGAGTTGCCCATGGCCAGCAGCACGTCGCCCGCCTTCAGCAGGGCGGCCAGATCGTCGTAGGAGGTGATGCCCTTGGGGTTGCCCTCGGGCACGGCCAGGGCCACCTTGTTCTCCAGCAGGTCGATGCGGGTGTCGGACAGGACGAAGTCCAGGCCCTCGGTGTTGCCGCCGTCGGCGTCCTTGGCGGCGTCCAGCTGGTTCATCTGCTTGGGGGCGGCGGAGATGAACAGGTCGCAGTCGGCGCCCTCCTGGATCTGGGTCTTGAGCTTGCCGGAGGAGTCGAAGTTGAACACCAGAGTCACGTTGGGGGCCGCCGTCTTGTACAACTCGGCGATGGCGGAGAGGGTCTCCTTCATGGAGGCGGCGGCGAACACGATGAGCTCCACGTCCTCCGCGGGCTGGGCGGATTCGGAGGGCTGGGCGGACTCGGAGGGCTGAACGGTCTCAGAGGGAGTGACGGTGGGGTCGGGCTGCTTCTGTCCGCTGCAGGCGGAGAGCAGGCCGAGGGTCAGTGTGAGGGCGAGCAGCAGCGCAAAGATCTTTTTCATGATTGGTTCCTCCTTGAAATAAAAAATGTCCGTCTTCTTGCAGACGGACAACAGGACCAAGCCCGGACCGCCCCCGGCCCCGGCTCTGCGCTGTATACCCGTCCCCTTTTCAAACACGGAAGGCCGCGCCGTTTCCGGCATCGACCCGGATGGGTGCGCAACGCGCCCCATCGGCCCGGGTCCCATAGCGTGCGCCGTAGGGACAGGGGCTCGAAGACACCATCAGTGTAGCAGATTCGACGGGAAAAATCAACGGTTTATTTTATGTGGTCTGACCAATTTTGCAAAAAAGTGCGGGGCCCGCCCGGCGGCAGGCCCCGCTGCGCAGAAAAGTCAGCGGATAAAGTGGGTGGCGACGCGCGCTTCCTTCTCCGGCAGGCCGAACCGCTCCTTCCCCAGGGCGATGCTGCGCATGAGGAAGGTCATGTTCCGGGCCAGGGTGCGCATGGTCTGGAGGCCCTCGCCGTCCTGGGCGGCCTCGCCGGGTTCCCGCCCGTGGATGCTGTTCCAGTACTGGCTGGAGGCCACGGGCATCCCGGAGATGGTGAAGTATTTGTTCAGCTCGTCAAAGGTGGCGGAGCAGCCGCCCCGGCGGGCGCAGGCCACGCTGGCCCCCACCTTCATGGTCTTGTCGAAGCCGGTGCTGTAAAACAGCCGGTCCAGACAGGCGATGAGGGTGGCGTTGGCGGAGGCGTAGTACACCGGGCTGGCGATCACCAGGCCGTCGGCGGCCTCGAACTTGGGGGCCAGGGTGTTGACCGCGTCGTCGAACACACAGCGGCCCAGCCTGGCGCAGCCGCCGCAGGCGATGCAGCCCCGGAGCGCCTGGTCGCCCACCTGCACCGTCTCGCACGCCACGCCGCTCTCCCGGAACACCTTCTCCATCTCCCGCAGGGCCACGGCGGTGTTGCCGTTGGCGCGGGGGCTGCCGTTGAGCAGCAGGACCTTCAGCTTGCCTTCCATCAAAATTCCTCCTTCAGAAATTCTACCGCAAAGGACAGTGTATTCCGCCCCGGGCGGGGGCATACCTATAGGTCCAGCGCTTCCAGTTCGATCGTCCCGCCGTTCAGGTAGCGGTCGAACAGCAGCCCCGCCGGGATCAGCCGGATCTGAATGTCCTCCAGCCCCAGGGCGGCAAGCATGTCCAGCCGTACATTCCCCTTGCTGACGATCTCCACCCCCTCCGTGGGCATCAGAAAGCAGTTCTTGACCGCCATAATGCGGTGGTCGGAGATGAAGTTCCGGTAGGCCAGCTGATACATGTACTGCTTTACCACATCCCCGATGCCGGGATTGCCCTCCAGGGGGCGGTCCTGTTCCAGCTGGAGGAGGTAGTATTTCGCGTCGAAGATCACGAACCAGTCCTGCCCGTCCTGCCGGGCGACCGTGATGAGGTCGGGGATGAGGGTGTCCTTTGCCTCGCGCACAAAGCCGCCGCCGCACCATTTCGGCTTCTCCATCAGGTCGATCAGCCGGGCCTGCCGATCATACCCGGGGGCCAGGGGCGCGTTCATGCTCAGCTGGCCGAGGGGGACCCCCAGCTTGCTGCCGAACACCGCGGCGCAGGCCTTTTCCCAGACCGCGTGGAACGCGGTGGTCCCGAACATGCTGATGCCCTGTTCGTCCTCCAGCATCTTCCGGTCCTGGGCGATGTAGGCGCGGAGCGTTTTCAAAAGGATCTGCCGGTGGGTATTGAACTGAACGTTCAACTCCCTTGTGATCCGGTCGAGCATGTATTCCCGGCCGCCAAAGTCGTCCAGAGATTCCTCGCTCAGGGACACCGTTTCCAGGTCAAACAGATCCTCCAATCCCGCGTCGTGCAACTGCCGGGAGCACTCGGTGAGAACGCACTCGTGGAGCCGCCTGAAATAATCCGTCTCGTCCCCCACGGATCTGCGGGTGATGAGTTCGGGGTAGTAGGGGCGGCCGCCCTTGATGACGGCAAAGCCGCTGTCAACGGTCCTGTCCCACAGAATATTGCCCTCGCCGTTTACCTCCAGAATGTCCTCGGCGTTGTGATAGACCCCGTATTCAAAGTAATCACGCAGCAGGTAAAGAATGACCGCCAGCGGGTTGAAGCCGCGGTGCTCCCCGTCCCCGCTGAACAGGCTTACGATCTGCTCCTCCGAGCGGCTGTAGCGCTCCAGAACCTTGAGCACCTGCTTCATCTCCGCCAGGGGCTCCCGGTGAGCCGGGATGTATTTCGGATATACCTTGATGACGCGGCGGCCCGCCGTGACGACGCCGACATAGGTGAACACATAGCAGCCGTCGTTTCCAGCGGCCTCATCCGTGACCTGGATGTCCTCGTCCGTCAGTTCCGTCAACTCCCGCTGCTCCGCGGAGTTCGCGGCGGTTTTCAGGATGCCGTAGGCCCTCAGATTTTTTATGAAGCGCTCTATCCCCGCGTCGTCATAGCAGAACAGGGTGCGGAGCTGGCTCTTGGTGTAGTGCTGCTGCTCCCGGACAAAGGCGGAAATGATCTCCATGGGGCGTCACCCTTTCTGGGGATTATAATACCGCTCCTCAAAGTCCGCGCCGAAGATGCCCATGCCGATGCGGTCAAAGGCCTCGCACACGGCGGAGTACCGCGCGGTATCCGGGCAGCCGGCGAACAGCTTGTGCCGGTACTGCCGCGCGGCATCCTCGTACAGGTACATGATCACCTTGCTCTTGAAGGCCGCCAGGAACCGAGCCCTGTCCGCAATGGTGTCGTCCGCATCGCTGACGGGGGAGAGGACTGTCTTCGGAAGGAAAAACGGTCCCATCAGCTTGTCCTCATTCACGCGGTACTCGGCGGCGAGTTTTTCGTTGATGGCCTTTCGGAGCGTGTTCCAGTCGACGGGCTGGGCGCCGTCCCGCCCCAGGGCGACGCGGCCCCTGATCTCGGCCTCGTTTTCGTTGATGCCGAGATATTCAAAGGACCATCTGCGCTTGAACGCGGTATCCATGGGGAACACGCCCTGATCGGCGCTGTTCATGCTGGCCCAGAGGAACAGATTGTCCGGCAGCTTGATCCGGCGGTAATCCTCGGGCACGCCGCCCAGCTCCTCCGCCAGGTAGCGCTTGATGTCCTCCGAGACTTCGATCTCGTACTCGCTGACGCCCGAGGGGTCCCGGTCCAGCAGCTGGAATACGTCCCCGAACACGGCGGCGGCCTTCGCGCGGTTAATCTCCTCGATGATCAGGAGGAAGGGCTGGGGGTCGTCCGTGCGGCCGCTTCTGACCGCCTGGACGAACACCCGCAGGAATGGGCCGGGGACGAAGGCGTACCGGATGTTCCCCGCCCTGTCCGCGACGGGCTTATAGGTCCCCGCGAACTGCGAAAAGGTGTAATCCGGGTGGAAGGTGACCCGCTCGTACCCGCCGGCCGTGCCGGCCAGCAGGGCGCGGCAGTCCTCCTTCAACCGAAAACTCTTTCCGGTGCCCGGCGCGCCGAAAACGATCCGGTTGCGGGGATAGACGCTCTCAACGCCGGTATGGAAGCGGAGTTTTTCGGACGGTTCCTCTGCCGCGGCGGTGCCCACAGTCTCAAGGGCCACGGGCGCCGTGGGCCCGGCCAGTCCGCCGGCGGGAGCCATGTGCAGCCAATCGCTGCCGCGGAGGTAAAAATACAGAAATTCCGGCCGGAACGCACAGGCATACTCGCCCCGGCCCCTTTCCTGCCGGGCAAAGCCCTCCCGCATGGCCTTTGCGATGCTCGTGATCTTGATCTGCTTGGAGATAGGGGTCTCGGGCGACGCGGCGGAGAGCGTGACCCGCCAGGCGCAGAGGATCGTCTCGCCGCCCCGGCTGTAGATGCCGAAAAAGGCGGCCTTCTTGCCCTCCTGGCTCCGTTCGGCCACATAGTTGAGGTACTTTGCCTTGGGCTGGATCCGTTGCTCGTTCTGCAGTTCGCTCCTGCCGCCGGGGGTCGTTCCCTTGGCGCAGAGAAAGACGTCCCCGATGCCGTCGTTCCCCTCCGGGAAGGTGACATGAAAAACGTCGTCACATCCGCTGATCTGTTCGACGTAGGCGGGGAACGGGAACCGGTTAAACGCGGCATCCAGGCATTCCCGTACCTGGCTGGCGGAAAGGCAGCCGGCCTTATCGTACTCGGCGGAGACGATCCTTCCGCCCTGCTCGGCAAACTGATATACTGGCATAGGTTTGTCCTCCTCTCCTGTCTGGATCACCGGGCGGGAAAATACTGGCGCATGATCTCGCCGGCGATGATGCCGGCCATTTTGACGGGGACGGCGTTCCCCACCTGACGCCACTGGTCCCGGAAATCGCCGCACAGTTCATAGTCGTCGTCGAACGTCTGGAGCCGCTTGATCTCACTGATGCGGAGGAACCTGTTCGTCCAGTGGAACGGGCCCATATTGTTGGAAAAGCTGGCCTGTATGGTCCAGGAGGGCCGGTCCGGGGACAGCTTCAGCAGAAAGGACCAGTATCTGGAGCGCCACTTGAAGATGGGCTCCGGATAGCCGCGCTCCGCGGTGAAATAGAGGTAGTTGTCCCCCGGGGGGACCAGCTTCAGCAGGTCCTTGTGCTTGGAGCCGGCCTGCATTTCCCCGTCCTCCGGCAGGGGATAGTCCAGGTCGCCGATGGCCTCCCCGCAGGTCACCCATGGCTTTTTGCCGGCTGCGGCTTCGTCCGGCTTTTCCGGGTTGTAATGGGTCCCCTCCGGGAACACAAATTTGGGGCCGAAGTCTCTGCGCACTCCCACGCAGAGAAAGCGCTCCCGGGTCTGGGGCACGCCGTAATCCGCGGCATTGACCACCTGGTAGGTGATCTCATAGCCGTATGCGGCGGCGCGCTCCTTCAGCAGGTCAAAGG
>CAVJBM010000167.1:0-7727 GCA_963647775.1 Anaerovibrio sp. | reverse complement strand
GGGGCTTCTTCATGGTCAGGGAGATGCGCTTTTTCCCCTCGTCCACCTCTTTGACCCACACGGTGACCACGTCGCCCACGGAGAGCACCTCCGAGGGGTGCTTGATGAACCGGTCGCAGATCTGGCTGATGTGCACCAGCCCGTCCTGATGGACTCCGATATCCACGAACGCGCCGAAGTCGATGACGTTGCGGACGGTGCCCTTCAGCTCCATCCCCGGCTTCAGGTCCTTCATCTCCAGCACGTCGGTGCGCAGGACGGGGGCGGGCAGCTCATCCCGGGGGTCCCGGCCGGGCTTCAGCAGCTCCTTGGCGATGTCCGTCAGGGTGGGCACCCCCACGCCGCACTGCTCCGCCGCCCTGGCCCGGCCGCAGGCGTCCAGGCGACTGTTCAGTTCGCCCAGTCTGCCGGCCTTCACGTCGGCCATGGTGTACCCGCAGAGGGAGAGCAGCTTCTCCGCCGCGGCATAGCTCTCCGGATGGACGGCAGTATTGTCCAGCGGGGACTTGCTCTCCGGCACCCGGAGGAAGCCGGCGCACTGCTCAAAGGCCTTGGGCCCCAGCTTGGGCACCTTCAAAATCTGCTTTCGGGCAGTGAAGGGGCCGTTCTCCTCCCGGTAGGCCACGATGTTCCTGGCCGTGGTGCCGTTGAGCCCCGCCACCCGGGTGAGCAGGGGCGCGGAGGCGGTGTTCACGTCCACCCCCACGGCGTTGACGCAGTCCTCCACCACGCCGTTGAGGGCCTCGTCCAGCCGCTTCTGGGGCATGTCGTGCTGATACTGGCCCACGCCGATGCTCTTGGGGTCGATCTTCACCAGCTCCGCCAGGGGGTCCTGGAGCCGCCGGGCGATGGACACGGCGGAGCGGAGGTTCACGTCGAAGTCGGGGAACTCCTCGGCGGCCAGCTTGGAGGCGGAGTACACCGAGGCCCCCGCCTCGCTGACGATCATATAGCTGACTCCGCCGCCCACCCGGCGGATGAGCTCCACGGTCATCTGCTCGGTCTCCCGGCTGGCGGTGCCGTTGCCGATGGCGATATGGGCCACGGAGTGCTTTCGGATGAGCCGGGCGAGCACGTCGATGGCCTCCTGTTTCTTCCGCTCGTTGAAGGTGGGGTAGACCACCGCCGTGTCCAGCACCTTGGCGGTGGCGTCCACCACCGCCACCTTGCAGCCGTTGCGGTAGCCCGGGTCCAGCCCCATGGTGACAAAGCCCTTCACCGGCGGCTGCATCAGCAGGGGCTTGAGGTTCAGGGCAAACTGGCCGATGGCCCCCTCGTCCGCCTGCTCGGTGAGGTAATTGCGGATCTCCCGCCCCAGCGAGGGCCAGATGAGCCGGTCCAGGGCGTCCTCGGCGGCGTCCTTCACAAAGTCCATGGCCGCGCTGCCGGGCACCACCACCGCCCGGCGGACCATGGGCAGCAGCCGCTCCCGGTCCTCCAGCACGGTGACGGTCAGCTTGCCCTCCCGCTCGCCCCGGTCCATCGCCAGGATCTGGTGGCCCTGGAGCCGGGGAATGGCCTGCTCAAAGTCGTAGTACAGGCGGTAGACCGTGTCCTCCTCCGTGGCGGCCTTGGACACCAGCTTCCCCTGCCGCAGGGTGTACTCCCGCAGGGTCTTGCGGATGGCGGCATCGTCGGAGATCCACTCCGCCACGATGTCGTGGGCTCCCCCGAGGGCGTCGGCCACGGTCTCCACCCCCTTGTCGGGGTCGAGATAGTCCTGGGCGGCGGCCACCGGAGCGGGGCAGTCCCGCCCCTGGTCGAACAGTAGCCGGGCCAGGGGCTCCAGCCCCTTCTCCCGGGCCGCGGTGGCCCGGGTGCGGCGCTTCTGCTTGTAGGGGCGGTAGAGGTCCTCCACCTCCGCCAGGGTGGCGGCGCCGTCGATGGCGGCGGCCAACTCGTCGGTGAGCTTGCCCTGCTCGTCAATGGCCTTTTTCACCGCCTCCCGGCGCTCCGCCAGCCCCCGCAGGTACTGGAGCCGGTCGGCCAGGGTGCGGATCAGCTGGTCGTCCATGGCGCCGTGGAGCTCCTTACGGTAGCGGGCGATGAAGGGCACGGTGTTGCCCTCGTCCAGCAGGTTGATGATGTTCTGTACGTGCTGCTCCGGGCGGTCCAGCTCCCGGGCCAATATTGCTGCGATGGTATCCAAATGGGACACTCCCTTTCGTTGTATATGCGGGTCAGACGGGGACTACATCCACCTGAGCGCCGTGCTCCCGCAGCAGCCGCGCCAGGTCCTCCGCCGCCAGCCACACGGTGGCGGTGTTGTCATTGGGGTGCACGCCGATCTTATGCCCCGCGAATTCTGCGTCCAGATAGACGTGGACCCGGTGCTCCCCGTCGTTCAGCACCCCCAGGGGCGTGACCGAGCCGGGGGTCAGCCCCAGGATGGCCAGCAGGTCCTCCGGCCCGGCGAAGGTCAGCGGCCGCAGCCCCTGCCGCCGGCGGAACTCCTTCAGGTCCACCCGCTTATCCCCCCGCACGGTGATGAGGTAGTAATTGCGCTTCTTGTCGTCCCGGACGAAGAGATTTTTCGCGTCCCACTCTGGATAGGGCAGCTCCACCGCCCCCAACTCCTCCATGTTGAACACGGCCTGATGCTCCGTGACCTCATAGGTCACGCCGTGGTCGGTCAGATACTGATAGGTCTCCGCTTTGTTCATGCTGCGATCCTCCGTGTCATCCTTCAAAAGCAGTAGGGATTTTCCACCCGGCCGGGCCAGCGGGCGGAGGCCCTGCCTTAATTCAGGCTGTCCCCCTCTGTCTCAAACATCTCACGCACCCGCCGGCGCAGGGCGCGGTGCTCCGGCGCGGAGAGGTCCGGGTCGGCGGCGATGAGGGCCTCCGCCGCCCCCTTGGCCTCCTGCAGCAGGGCCACGTCGGCGGCAAAATCCGCCACCTTCAGCTGAGGCAGGCCGTGCTGCCGCCGGCCGAAGAAGTCGCCGGGGCCCCGCAGGCGCAGGTCCTCCTCCGCGATGGCAAAGCCGTCGTTGGTGCCCGCCAGCACCCGCAGCCGCTCCCGGGCGGTGTCGCTCCGGCTGGCGGACATGAGCACGCAGTAGCTCTGGTGCTTTCCCCGGCCCACCCGGCCCCGCAGCTGGTGCAGCTGGCTGAGGCCGAAGCGCTCCGCGTTCTCGATGACCATGAGGGAGGCGTTGGGCACGTCCACCCCCACCTCGATCACCGTGGTGGCCACCAGGATGTCCAACTCCCCGGCGGCGAAGGCGGTCATCACAGTCTCCTTCTCCGCGCTCTTCAGCTTGCCGTGGACCAGGCCCACCCGCAGGTCGGGAAACACCCGCTCCCGCAGCTCGGCGGCGTAGGCGGTGACCGATTTCAGCTCTGGGCCGTCCCCGGCGCTCTCCGGGTCGTCCTCCACCGCGGGGCACACCAGATAGACCTGCCGGCCCTCCGCCGTCTGCCGGCGGACAAAGCCGTACATCCGCTGGCGCTTATCCTCCCCCACCACGTAGGTGAGCACCGGGGAGCGCCCCGGCGGCAGCTCGTCCATGATGGACACGTCCAGGTCGCCGTAGATGATGAGGGCCAGGGTCCGAGGGATGGGGGTGGCGGACATGACCAGCACATGAGGCTGGGCCCCGCCCTTTTCGGCCAAGGCAGCTCGCTGAGCCACGCCGAACCTGTGCTGCTCATCCGCGATGACCAGGCCCAGGTTCTGATACTCCACTCCCTGGGAGAACAGGGCGTGGGTGCCCACCAGCAGGTCGATCTCCCCGGCCCGCAGGGCGGCCAGCAGGGTTCTCCGGGCCGCCCCCTTTACCGAGCCGGTGAGCAGAGCCACCCGCACCCCGGCGGGGGCCAGCAGGGCCGACAGCGTCCGGGCGTGCTGCTCCGCCAGCAGCTCCGTGGGGGCCATCATGGCGCACTGGACGCCGTTTTTCGCCGCGGCCCACACCCCGAAGGCGGCCACCGCCGTCTTGCCCGAGCCCACGTCCCCCTGCACCAGGCGGTTCATCACCCGGCCGGAGGCCAGGTCGGTGGAAATGTCCGCCATGGCCCGGCGCTGGGCCCCCGTGGGGGGAAAGGGCAGCAGCCCCTCGAACTCCGCCGGGTCGGCCCGCAGCACCGCGCCGCTCCCCTCCTCCCGGCGCTCCTTCAGCAGGGCCATGCCGCAGGTGAGGGTGAGCAGCTCCTCGAAGATCAGCCGCCGGCGGGCCAGCTCCAGGGACTCCCAGTCCCCGGGGAAGTGGATGTTCCCCAGGGCGTACTCCAGCCCGCACAGGGCATGGGCCCGGCGCAGGTCCGCCGGAAGGGGGTCGGTCACGCCGGACAGGCAGCAGTCCGCCGCCGTCCGGGCCAGGGTGAGCATCAGGTTGTTGCCGATGCCGGCAGTGAGGGGATACACCGGCAGGATGCAGCCCGTGAGCCGCCCGGCCCCCTCCCGCTCGAACACGGGGTTGGTCATGGACCGGCGGCGGCCCATGGCCTCCACCTTTCCGTAGAAAATGTACGTCTCTCCGGGCCGCAGGGCATTTTTCAGGTAGGGCTGGTTGAAAAAGGTGAGGTAGAGGGTTCCGGTGGCATCCACCGCACGGACCTTCACCAGGTCCAGACCCCGGCGCACCCGGGAGAGGGCGGGGGTCTCCGCCACCATGGCCGCCACGCAGCAGGGCTCGTCCGCCGGGGCGTCCATGACGGCGCACACCCGGCGGCGGTCCTCATAGCGGGCGGGGTAGTATTCCAGCAGGTCCCCCAGGCGGGTGAGGCCCAGGCCCGCCAGCTTTTTCCCCCGGGCGGGGCCGATGCCGGGCAGATCGGTCAGGGGGGTGGATCGGTCGGGAGCCATGGGCTCACCTCCTTAAAAGGGCAGTATTTGATAGTATACCATTTTTTCGCCCCGCTGCCAAGGGGCCCTGACGCCGGCGGCGGGGGCTCTTTCGCCTTTTACACGAAAAAAGCGAAAAAAGGAAACGATTTCATAGCCCGAACGCTGATTTTTCCGCCGCCCTCCCCGCCCCCATTGAAAAGCCGGCGGCGGGCGCTTATAATAAGGGATATAAATGTGAATGAGTCTTCAATGGAACGTCGAAAAAGGGAACAAAACGTGAGCATAACAAGGAGGATCCTGCTTTGGCAACCGAGTTTTCCAAAGTCCTTGCCGCCAACCGGGGAGAGATCGCCATCCGTATTTTCCGGGCCTGCTACGATCTGGGCCTGCACACGGTGGCCATGTACTCCAATGAGGACACCAACAGTCTGTTCCGCACCAAGGCCGACGAGGCCTATCTCATCGGGGAGAACAAGTCTCCCCTGGGGGCCTATCTGGACATCCCCGCCATCATCGACCTGGCCCGCCGCCGGGGCGTCAGCGCCATCCACCCGGGCTACGGCTTCCTGTCCGAGAACGCCGACTTCGCCCGGGCCTGCGAGGAGAGCGGCATCAAGTTCATCGGCCCCCCCTCCCACGTGCTGGCCCAGATGGGCGACAAGCTGGCCGCCAAGGCCACGGCCATCGCCTGCGGCGTGCCCATCATCCCCGGCTCCACCACCCCCCTGAAGGACGCCGACGAGGCGGTGGAAAAGGCCCTGGAGTATGGCTTCCCCATTATCCTGAAGGCGGCCGCCGGCGGCGGCGGCCGGGGCATGCGCCGCTGCGACAGCGTGGAGGACGTGCGCCGGGAGTTCGTGCTGGTGAAGAACGAGGCCCGCAAGGCCTTCGGCAACGAGGACATCTTCATCGAGAAGTTCCTGGTGCAGCCCAAGCACATCGAGGTGCAGATCCTGGCCGACGAGCACGGCAACGTCATGCACCTGGGGGAGCGCGACTGCTCCCTCCAGCGCCGCTACCAGAAGGTGGTGGAGTACGCCCCCGCCTGGTCCGTGCCCAAGGCCACGGTGGACGCCCTGCGCTCCGACGCCGTGAAGATCGCCAGGCACGTGGGCTACGTCAACGCCGGCACCGTGGAGTTCCTGGTGGACCAGTCCACCGGCCGGCACTACTTCATTGAGATGAACCCCCGCATCCAGGTGGAGCACACCGTCACCGAGGTGGTCACCGGCATCGACCTGGTGCGGGCCCAGATCCTGGTGGCCGAGGGCTACCCCCTGTCCGACCCCCGCATCGGCCTGAGCAGTCAGGACGACCTGCACATCAACGGCTACGCCATCCAGTGCCGCGTGACCACCGAGGACCCCGCCAACAACTTCGCCCCCGACACCGGCAGGATCTCCGCCTACCGCTCCGGCGGCGGCTTCGGCGTCCGGCTGGACGGCGGCAACGCCGCCGCGGGCACGGTGATCTCCCCCTACTACGATTCCCTGCTGGTGAAGGTCACCTGCTGGGACAACACCTTTGAGGGGGTGTGCCGCCGGGCGGTGCGCGCCATCAATGAGGAGCACATCCGCGGCGTCAAGACCAATATCCCCTTCGTCACCAACATCCTGACCCATCCCACCTTCCTGGCGGGGGCCTGCCACACCAAGTTCATCGACGACACGCCGGAGCTCTTCGACATCGAGGCCGGCCGCGACCGCGCCACCAAGGTGCTGAAGTACATCGCCCAGATCCAGGTGGACAACCCCGACAGCGAGCGCCATCAGTACGACACCCCCCGCTTCCCCGAGCCCACGGGCAAGCCCCTCCGCGGCCTGAAGCAGCTGCTGGACGCCGAGGGCCCCGAGGCGGTGAAGAAGTGGGTGCTGGAGCAGAAAAAGCTGCTCATCACCGACACCACCATGCGGGACGCCCACCAGTCCCTCCTCTCCACCCGGATGCGCACCCGGGACCTGGTGAAGGGCGCCGACGGCGTGGCCGAGATCCTCAACGACTGCTTCTCCCTGGAGATGTGGGGCGGCGCCACCTTCGACACCGCCTACCGCTTCCTCCACGAGTCCCCCTGGGAGCGGCTGGACCTGCTGCGGGAGAAGATCCCCAACATCCCCTTCCAGATGCTGCTGCGGGGCTCCAACATGGTGGGCTACGCCAACTTCCCCGACAATCTGGTGCGGGAGTTCATCCGGGAGTCCGCCAAGTCCGGCATCGACATCTTCCGGGTGTTCGACTCCCTCAACTGGCTGCCCGGCATGGAGGTGGCCATGGACGAGGTGCTGAAGCAGGGCAAGCTGCTGGAGGGCACCGTGTGCTACACCGGCGACATCCTGGACCCCAAGCGGGACAAATACACCCTGAAATACTACGTGGACATGGCCAAGGAGCTGGAGCGCCGGGGGGCCCACACCCTCTGCATCAAGGATATGTCCGGCCTGCTGAAGCCCTACGCCGCCAAGAAGCTGGTCACCGCCCTGAAGCAGGAGGTGGGCCTGCCCATCCACCTCCATACCCACGACACCACCGGCAACCAGGTGGCCGCCTACCTGATGGCCGCCGAGGCCGGGGCGGACATCGTGGACTGCGCCACCGCGTCCCTGTCCTCCCTCACCAGCCAGCCCTCCCTCTCCGCCGTGGTGGCCGCCCTGGAGGGGCAGGAGCGGGACACCGGCCTGGACCTGCAGGAGGTCCAGCGGCTGGACAACTACTGGGCCGACGTGCGCCTGCGCTACCGCAGCTTTGACGAGGGCCTGCGCAGCCCCACCACCGACATCTACCGCTACGAGATCCCCGGCGGCCAGTACACCAACCTCTATCCCCAGGTGGTCTCCCTGGGTCTCGGCCCCCGCTTCGAGGAGGTCAAGGAGATGTACCGCACCGTCAACGAGATGCTGGGCGACATCGTGAAGGTGACCCCCTCCTCCAAGATGGTGGGCGA
>CAVJBM010000166.1:0-7259 GCA_963647775.1 Anaerovibrio sp. | reverse complement strand
CGCCGTGGGGGTGGTCATTGGGGTTCATGACGGAGCCGCGGACGGTGGGACGCCAACCCATGTGGCGCTTGCGGCCGGCCTTACCGATGTGGATGTTGGCCCAATCGGTGTTGCCCACCTGACCGATGGTGGCGCAGCACTCCTCACGGATGAGGCGGACCTCGCCGGAGGGCAGACGGATCTGCGCCATGCCGTTCTCCTTGGCCATCAGCTGGGCGGCCACGCCGGCGGCGCGCACCAGCTGGGCGCCCTTGCCGGGGTAGATCTCGATGTTGTGGATCAACTCGCCCACGGGGATCTTGGCGATGGGCAGGCAGTTGCCGGGCAGGATGTCGGCGTCGGGGCCGGTCATGATGACGTGGCCGACCTTCAGGCCCACGGGAGCCAGGATATACCGCAGCTCGCCGTCCTCGTACTTAATGAGGGCGATGTTGGCGGAGCGGTTAGGATCGTACTGCAGGCTGACCACCTGGGCGGTGCCCAGCTTGTCGCGCTTGAAGTCGATGATGCGGTACTTGCGCTTGTTGCCGCCGCCGCGGTGGCGGACGGTGATGCGGCCGTAGCTGTTGCGGCCGGAGTGCTTCTTCAGATTCTCAAGCAGGCTGCGCTCGGGCTTGGCCTTCTTGTCGATGCCCTCGAAGGCGGACACAGTCATGTGACGGCGGGAGGGCGTTGTGGGCTTATAAGTCTTGATAGCCATTTCTCAATTTCCTCCTTACACCATGCCCTCGAAGAGCTCGATGGTCTTGGAATCGGCGGTCAGAGTGACCATGGCCTTCTTCCAGTCGGCGCGGCGGCCGGCGGGGTAGCGGCCCATCCGCTTGGCCTTGCCCTTCATGTTCAGGGTGTTGACCTTGGCGACCTTCACGCCGAAGGCCTCCTCAACAGCCTTGGCGATCTCGATCTTGTTCGCGGTCTTGTCGACCTCGAAAGTGTACTTCTTGGACGCGGCCTCCGCCATGGACTGCTCGGTGACGATGGGGCGCTTGATGATGTCGTAAGCGGTCTTCATTAGGCGAACACCTCCTCGATGGTGGCCAGCGCAGCCTTGTCGATGATCAGCTGGTTGGCGTTGACGATGTCATAGACATTGATCAGGGTGGCGGGGGTGGTGACCACGCCGGGAATGTTGCGGGCGGACTTCACCACGTTGGGGCAGGCGGTGACCACCACGGCCTTCTTGCTCTCCACGGCGTTCAGGAAGCCCTGGAAGGTCTTGGTCTTGATCTCGGCCATGCCCAGATCGTCGACCACCAGGACGTTGCCCTCGGCGGCCTTGGCGGACAGAACGGACTTCAGCGCCAGGCGCTTGGTCTTCTTGTTCAGGGTGTAGCTGTAGTCGCGGGGCTTGGGGGCGAACACGATGCCGCCGTGGGTCCACTGGGGCGCGCGGGTGCTGCCCTGACGGGCGCGGCCGGTGCCCTTCTGGCGCCAGGGCTTGCGGCCGCCGCCGGAGACCTCGGCGCGGGTCAGCGCGGACTGAGTGCCCTGACGGCAGTTGGCCAGATGGTTCTTGACCACATCGTGAACGACGTACTGGTTGGGCTCAATGCCGAAGACGGCCTCGGAGAGCTCGACCTCGCCGATCTGCTTACCGGCCATATTATAAAGGTTAGCTTTAGGCATTTGTCATTCTCTCCTTTCTCACTTGTTACGCGCAGAGGCCTTCTGCGGGTTGACACGGGCGGAAGCCTTCTGCGGGTTGACGCTGGCGTTGGCAGCAGCGCCCTTCTCCTTGACGTTGATCACGGAGTTGCGCAGGAACACCACGCCGCCCTTGGGGCCGGGGACCGCGCCGCGCACGGCGATGACGCCCAGCTCGCTGTCCACCTGGACCACGTCCAGGTTCAGGACGGTGACCTGCTCGTCGCCCATCTGGCCGGCGCCGTGATGGCCCTTAAAGATGCGGGAGGGATCGGTGCTGGAGCCCATGGAGCCCGCCTGACGGTGGACCGGGCCGCCGCCGTGGGTCATGGGGGTGCGGTGACCGCCGCAGCGCTTGATGGGGCCCTGGTAGCCGTGGCCCTTGCTGATGCCGGTGATGTCCACGCGGTCGCCGGCGGCGAACACGGTGGCGTCGATCTGGTCGCCCACGTTCATCTCGGCGGCCTTGTCCAGCTTGAACTCCTTCAGGACGCGCAGCGCCTTGCCGGCCTTCTTGCTGTGGCCCAGCTCGGGCTTGGACAGCTTGCGCTCGGGCACCTCATCGTAGCCCAGCTGAACGGCGACGTAGCCGTCCTTTTCCTCGGTCTTCTTCTGCACCACGGTGCAGGGGCCCGCCTGGATGACGGTGACCGGGATGACCTTGCCGGCTTCATCGAAGATCTGGGTCATGCCCAGCTTCTTGCCGATAATGGCCTTTTCCATTTGTTTTTTCCTCCTTAAAGGTTATTGGTCGGGTGAGTTAGCCATTGGGCTGCTATTGCTCAGCCGACTTGACCCGTCCGTCTCGGTAAGGCGACGGACTGCGGTGCTAACGGGGTTAGGGGATTTTGCGGTGTGTAAACGTCCACATCTCACGGCTGTAAGTGTGGATCTTTTCGTCTGGCGAAGGGCGGGCGGCGCAGACAGTACCGCGTGTACGGCAAGCCGGCCGCACAAGGCCAGGCGGAAAGAGACCGCTTACAGCTTGATCTCGATCTCGACGCCGGCAGGGAGCTCCAGGCTCATCAGGGCCTCCACAGTCTTGGGGGAGGGCTTGATGACGTCGATCAGGCGCTTGTGGGTGCGGCGCTCGAACTGCTCACGGCTGTCCTTATACTTGTGGACGGCGCGAAGGATGGTGACGACCTCCTTCTTGGTGGGCAGAGGGATGGGGCCGGAGACGGTGGCGTCGGTGCGCTTGGCGGTCTCGACGATCTTCTCGGCAGCCTGATCGATGAGCTGATGGTCATAGGCCTTCAGCCGGATGCGGATCATTTCTTTCTGTGCCATGTGGGTTTTTCCTCCTTAAACATACGAAGTGTTGCTGCTTGTCACGCTCCGTACGGTGAGCGACTCATCCACGCTCTCGTGCGTATCATTCCGGGGCATGAAGAAAACCGGCTCGTCAAAGCAGGCCGGTTTCACTCATCTCCGGCGATCTACGCCGTGGTGTGAGTTTCTCAGCCGCCCGATCAAACGGACATACTCCGCGGAAGTTACCTCATTGCTGAGCAATCTCCCGCATCATCGCATAATGCGCCCTTTTTCACACAGGCGCTTGGCTATTATACACGCTTCCGTGTGTGCTGTCAAGGAGGAAAATTATTTTTTGAAAATATTTTTAGCTGTGAAAGGGGGGCGGCACCAATGCGCCGCCCCCCTTACCCAAGTTCAATAGCCTACTGCCGCAGCACCATACTCGGCCTGTTCCCGTGTAAAGCCCTCAAATTCAAGCTGTCTGATCAGTCCGCTCTTGGAAAACGCCATCAGGTCAATGTAACTCTGGGCTTTCTTGGCCGCCTGCTCGTTCCAATCAACAACGATGCTGTCCACCGCAATTGCAGCCGCGTTCTCGCTGTAGCCCTCAAATTCAAGCTGCTTGATCAGCCCACTCCTGGAGAAAGCCATAAAATCAAGGTAGTGCTCCGCCGCTTTGATGGCGTTCTTTTCTTCCGTACCGAGGTCAAAAGTCTCCGTCTGCATAACCTGACCGCACTGGGAGCAATGAGTCGCCCGCTCTCCGGAGGAAAGTGCTGACGGCGCTTTTGTCACTACCCATGTGTTGTCGTCAGTATGTTCAAGCCTATCGATTTGTTCGGTAATGGCCATGCCGCACGTCAAGCAAGAGCCTTCTCGACTGCCTTCCTGCTGGCAGGTGGCTTCAGTCGTCACCGTCCAGGTCGCGACCTGGTGCTCCCCGGTTGCAGGAATCCGCTCAACAACTCTCTCCCCGCAGACAGCGCAGCCCCCCTCTTTGGCCCCCTCCGCCATGCAGGTAGCTGCTGCCGTCACCTCATACTCGGGGATAACATGGCCCAGGGCAGTTCCCTCCACAGTACCGCACACAGAACAGGTCTTCGCGCTGGTGCAGGTGGCATCTACCCACCTGTGTCCAAGCGCATCGCCCTCGGTCGCCCCGCACTTGACGCAGGTCTTAGGCTGCGAACAAGCTGCATCCGTCCACTCGTGGCTGCACGTCTTCCCTCCGCACCCTGTGGCAGCCAGTGCAAGCATCAGTACCGCCAACACAAGGCAAGACGCTTTTTGTAATTTCCTTTTCATGCAAGTCGCCCTCTCCTTTTTACACGTCATTTCTTTTGTATTACATAGTGATATCTAAATAGCAATCTTATTGTAATATATTTCAATCACATTTGTCAATCTATAATGGTGTCAAAGGAAGGGCGGATCTTCATGAAAGACGAACCATTGAAAATCAAGCGGCGCGGCGAGGACGGCAGCAGGGTCATCACTATCCGCATTAAAGAAGATACTCTGGCGGAATTGGACCGCATCGCGGCGGAGAGCAATTATTCCAGAAACGAATTGGTCAACATCATTCTGCGACACGGGATCGAACATATTGAAATAGAATGAAAAAAGGGAGCGCCCCGGCGGGCGCTCCCTTCCTCTTTCTCTGCTCAGACCTTAATGAGCTCGTACTGCCGGGTGCCGATGCCCAGCTTCTCGCCGTGCTCCAGGGCGGCCTCCCAGTGGGTGTCCGGGTGGATGGCGTGGAAGTGGTCGTGCTCGTGGACGCGGCTGCTCTCGGCCAGCACGGAGCCGGGGTTGGCGGGCATGGCGTTCACCGCGTCCACGCAGGCCTGGTCCAGGGCCACCGGGTCGAAGGAGGCGAACATGCCCACGTTGGGCACGATGGCCAGGTCGTTGCTGCCCTCGCAGTCGCAGCCGGGGGACACGTCGATGGCCAGGCTGATGTGGAAGCAGGGCCGGCCCGCCACGATCGCCTTGGTGTACTCGGCGATCTTCTTGTTCAGGATGTCCAGGGCCTCGTCCAGGGGGGAGTAGATCGCGTCCCGGGGGCAGGCGCCGAGACATCGGCCGCAGCCCACGCACCGGCTGTGGTCGATGGACGCCTTCTTTTCAGGAAAGCTGATGGCGCTGTGGGCGCACTGGGTGGAGCAGATATGGCAGCCCACGCAGCGCTTTTTGTTCACCAGGGGCTTGCCGGCGGAGTGCATCTCCATCTTGCCCGCCCGGGAGCCGCCGCCCATGCCGATGTTCTTCAGCGCGCCGCCGAAGCCCGTCATCCCGTGGCCCTTGAAGTGGGTCAGGGAGATGAACACGTCGGCGTCCATGATGGCCCGGCCGATCTTGGCCTCGGTGACGTACTCGCCGCCCTCCACGGGGACGGCCACCTCGTCGGTGCCCTTCAGGCCGTCGGCAATGAGGATCTGGCAGCCGGTGGTCATGGGGAAAAAGCCGTTGAGCATGGCGGAATCCAGGTGGTCCAGGGCGTTCTTGCGCCCGCCCACGTAGAGGGTGTTGCAGTCGGTGAGGAAGGGCATCCCGCCCCGCTCCCGGACGAAATCGGCCACGGTCCTGGCCCAGTTGGGCCGCAGATAGGCCAGGTTGCCCGGCTCGCCGAAGTGCATCTTGATGGCCGCGTATTTGTGGTCAAAGTCGATGTCGCCCATGCCGGCGGCCTTCATCAGCTTGGTCAGCTTGTCCTGTAGATTCTCCCGGTAGTCGGCCCGGAGATCGCTGTAATAGACCTTGGATGACATTGGTATCCTCCTTATAATGTGTTGCTTACTCCTCGTCCAGCTTGAGGACGGCCATGAACGCCTCGGTGGGCATCTGTACCGTGCCCAGAGACCTCATCTTTTTCTTGCCCTCCTTCTGCTTCTCCAGCAGCTTCTTCTTCCGGGTGATGTCGCCGCCGTAGCACTTGGCCAGCACGTCCTTGCGCAGGGCCTTGATGGTCTCCCGGGCGATGATCTTGCCGCCGATGGCCGCCTGGATGGGCACCTCGAACATCTGGCGGGGGATGTTCTCCTTCAGCTTCTCGCAGATGCGCCGGGCCCGCTTGTACGCCTTGTCCCGGTGGGCGATGAAGGACAGGGCGTCCACCTGGTCGCCGTTGAGCAGCAGGTCCACCTTCACCAGGTCGGAGGGGCGGTAGCCCTCCAGCTCGTAGTCCAGGGAGGCGTAGCCCTTGGTGCGGGCCTTCAGGGTGTCGAAGAAGTCGTAGATGATCTCGTTCAGGGGCATGAGGTAGTGGATCTCCACCAGGTTGGTGTCCAGATACTGCATGTTCTTGTACTCGCCCCGGCGGTCCTGGCACATGGGCATGATGTTGCCCACGTAGTCCGGCGGCGCGATGATGGATACGTTCACGTAGGGCTCCCGGGCCTCCCGGATGGAGCCGGGGTCGGGGTAGTTGTGGGGGTTGTCCACATGGACCAGAGTACCGTCGGTTTTTTCCACCTCATATATTACGGAGGGTAATGTGGTGATAAGGTCCAGGTCGAACTCCCGCTCCAGCCGCTCCTGGATGATCTCCATGTGGAGCATCCCCAAAAAGCCGCACCGGAAGCCGAAGCCCAGGGCGATGGAGGATTCCGGCTCGAAGGTGAGGGAGGCGTCGTTCAGCTGGAGCTTTTCCAGGGCGTCCCGCAGGTCAGGGTACTTGGAGCCGTCCTCGGTGTAGATGCCGCAGTACACCATGGACTGCACCGGCCGGTAGCCCGGGAGGGCCTCGGCGGTGGGTCGGGCGGCCTCGGTGATGGTGTCGCCCACCCGGGTGTCCTTCACGTTCTTGATGGAGGCGGTGAACCAGCCCACCTCGCCGGCGGCCAGCTCGGGGGCGGACTCCATGCCGATGGGACGGAGGTAGCCGCAGTCCAGCACCGTGTACCTGGCGCCGGAGGCCATGAGCTCCACCTCCATGCCCGGCCTGATGGTGCCGTCCATGATGCGGAAGTAGACGATGACGCCCAGATAGGGGTCGTACTGGCTGTCGAAGATCAGGGCGCGGAGGGGGGCCTTGGGGTCGCCCTCCGGGGCGGGGATGTTGTGGACCACGTCCTCCAGCACCGCCTGGATGTTGATGCCCATTTTGGCGGAGATCTCCGGCGCGTCCAGGGCGGGCAGGCCGATGATGTCCTCGATCTCGTGCTTCACCCGCTGGGGGTCGGCGGCGGGCAGGTCGATCTTGTTGAGGACGGGGCGGATCTCAAGGTCGTGATCCAGCGCCAGATAGGTGTTGGCCAGCGTCTGGGCCTCCACGCCCTGGGCGGCGTCCACCACCAGCACCGCCCCCTCGCAGGCGGCCAGGGAGCGGGAGACCTCGTAGTTGAAGTCCACGTGGC